>DYCW01000001.1 GCA_019417865.1 Ruminococcus sp.
ACACCGCATCGTCAGCCGATATCGTAAGGCAGCTTGCTCGTCTTCTGTTGTTTTTGCGTAGATAAGATGTAGAGGTGCAGTCCATTCCTTTGGGTTTTGCTTCGTTTTTTCATATTCCTTTTCGTCTTTTTCTATACATGCATTGGCGAATCGCTTCACTGGTGAAAGTGGACTCTCGTCTTCTGGTACCTGCAAAGCAAGTCGTACCTGCTGTAGGAGTTTCGCATCGCTTAAATCGTAGGGAAATGGTTTGCTGTTTTGAAATTGATGTTTTTTTGCCATTTCTACACTGTCAGCGTGAGCGACTGTCAAAAATGGTTTTCGAAGTTTGAAAATCACGTCTACACGGTAGTAAGTTCCGTTTCGTTCCCAGCAGTGTTTTCCGGTGCGTTCATAGAAATAGGTGGTTTCCTTCAGTGGCGGCAGTTCCAGCAGTTCCAGCGGAGCAATACAGAACTCTGCAATCATTTTTTCCACCTTCTGCATAGTTGCAAGAAGCTGTTGTTTCGATGGTGTGATATAATGCCACATTTTGACCGCTCCTTTCATGGTAGAATAAATCCTTCCAAATTAGATGGAACATCATGACCATTTGTTTTTCGTTTTTCATTATAGCAAACCAGTTTTCACTTGTCAAGCAGCAGAAAAGTGTAGTATTTTTCCGAAAAATCACTTGCTATTTTGAAGCAATTGTGATATGATAAAAATTTAGTAGATATTTTTGCTGAAAACAGATTGTAGCAGATGGGATGCAGGAGGTTTCACAGATGATTTATACGATTACGTTGAATCCGGCAATTGATTATGTCATCCATGCGGATGA
Organism: Ruminococcus sp.; assembly: GCA_019417865.1. Taxonomy (GTDB): domain Bacteria; phylum Bacillota; class Clostridia; order Oscillospirales; family Ruminococcaceae; genus Ruminococcus_C. The sequence goes on from DYCW01000001.1 coordinate 824, forward strand.
GATTCAGACAGGGCAGGTGAATCGTGTCCATAAAGAGGAGATATATTTCGGCGGAAAAGGTCTCAATGTTTCTATGGTGCTGAAAGAATTGGGATTGGCTTCACGGGCACTGGGTTTTGTTGCTGGTTTTACTGGTGAAGCAATTGAAAAAGGGTTGCAGGAAAAGGGCATTGAAACAGATTTTATTCGTCTGCAAAATGGTTTTTCCAGAATCAATGTCAAAATCAAATCCGATGTAGAAACGGAATTGAACGGACAGGGACCAGAAATCAACAAAGAAGCAATTGCACAGCTGTTTCAAAAATTGGATGCCCTACAAGATGGAGATATACTGATATTGGCAGGCAGTATTCCTGGTACCATGCCAGCGGACAGCTATGAAACCATCTTAGCCCATTTGTCTGATAAAAAGATTAGGGTGATAGTGGATGCTACGAATAACCTATTGCTGAACACTTTGAAATATCGTCCATTTTTGATTAAGCCGAACCATCATGAATTGGGAGAACTGTTTGGTGTGCAGCTGACTGACATAGAGAAAATCACATTCTATGCCAGAAAGTTACAGGAAATGGGAGCAGAAAATGTCTTGGTTTCCATGGCAGAAAACGGAGCTCTTTTGATTGATGCGAGTGGAAATTACCACCGTTGTGGTGTCTGCGAGGGAATCGTGAAAAATGCTGTTGGGGCAGGGGACTCCATGCTTGCTGGATTTCTTGCTGGGTTCTTGAAGGAGGATTATGCCTATGCTTTAAAGCTTGGAACAGCGGCTGGTGGAGCCACTGCTTTTTCAGATGGTTTGGCACAGAAAGCAGAGATTGCACGTCTGCTGGCACAGCTCTTATAATGGATGGATTCTTCTTATTTGATTAAAAATATATAAATGATAAAAGACTGACATTTTAATGTGTCAGTCTTTTTTGATTGGATAAAATGGGGTTTCTATAGTGGAAAAGACCGATTTTCATTTGGGAAGCAGACAAACAACAGTTCTTTTTGACGGAAATGTTACATATAGATATAGCAATCTCTTGTACTGTCAGTGGGAAATACGGATTTACCCCTGCCGCTGTAGGTTCTCATTTCCAGTGAGATACAGCATTTGTTAAAATTTGGAGGGAAGCATATGAAACGACAGCCAAACGAACGTGCAGTGATTCTGGGGGAATATATCTTAGAGCAAAATGCGACTGTACGTGCGGCAGCAGAATGGTTCGGCATTTCCAAAAGTACTGTGCATAAGGACGTGAGTGAGCGGCTCCCGTTTTTGAATCCGAACCTGTATGACGGTGTAAAAGCCGTATTGGAAAAAAATAAACAGGAACGGCATATCCGTGGCGGACTGGCAACCAGAAAAAAATATGCGTTGCTGGCACAGCAGAAAAAGCAACAGAAGCAAAAACAGATCCATCCGGAGACGGTATAAGTAAATGCCCGTGTGCAGAAATTCTGTACACGGGCATAAACGGGAAACGATACAGTTTTGTGCACGTCTGTCTCGTTTCTCTGAAAACCGCTTCAGAGCAGGCGGCAAACAGAATCTATTATAAAGTGGCAGTTCCCGTTCCGGTGAACTGCCATTTTAAAGATGGAATATTCCATCACAGTTCATCGGCCTCTGTGGGTGCATACCGCTATTGTTATATTGTATGCAAAAGTGGCGGGAATGCAACAAGGTAAATTCTACTAACTGATGGAAAATCTTATTTTTGTTTGTTCAAGAGCCGAAGTGTTTCACTGCCTGGAAATCAATTACACCGCTATATGGATCATAGAAAATATCACGGTTTTCACTGCGGTAAATGAGATAAGTGCACTTGTAATAAACGGGAAGGAAGCAATAATCCGAGAGCAACAGGTTTTCCATCTGCATACAAAGATCGGTCAGCTGGGCAGCATTGTTACACTGGGTTGTTTGAGTCAGCATTGCATCAAAGGTATCATTTTGATAGAACGGATTTGCATCGGAGGCAAATGCAGACAGTACCGAAGCGGGATTGTTTTCGGAGCCGGTTACACCATAGAGTGCTATGGCATAGTTGCCGGATTGCAGCCGTTCCCTATATTCTGCGGCAGTGACTTCTTCAATGCCGATGTAAAATTCAAATGTATGCTGCCAGTTTTGCAAAATCTCATGCAGATAGGAACAGTCCATCAATTCTGGACAAACCAGAATTTTATCAGACGGCAGTGAGTCGATTTGCAGTTCTTCCAGTCCTTTCTGAAAGTCCTGTTTTGCAGCATTGTTATCATAAGGCAGAGTCGTTTCTGGTACATTATCCCGATATTTGACAGCATCCACTCTGGTATCCGGTGGAATGATGCCCGACGCACCGGTTAAATCCCCATTGGAGTCTTTTCCAATCTTTTCTCGATCGATGCTTTCAGAAAGTGCTTTTCGGATATTTTGATTTGCATAGTAAGTGCTATCTGGATTGAAGATCAATCCGAGTGTTGTGGAGAGGTAGGAAGTCACATTGTATTCTTCTGGCTTTCCGATTTCATTTTGCGGATAAATAGTAGTGGTGAGAATGTCGGAGAGTTCTGATGCAAATGCCTCTTCTGCCTGGGATTGCTTTTTTCGAATCAGGAATGTCAGGTCAGACGGATATACTTTTCCATCGCCTTCTTTTTGATCATTGGCAGAATTGCATTGCATATAGATGAGGTTGTCGCTGCCG
>DYCW01000010.1 GCA_019417865.1 Ruminococcus sp.
CTGTCTGCCTGTGACCGCTGTCCGCCCTGTTCTGTACCTCAATTTGCAGTCTAACTACACGAAATTTCTGCATTTCGTACCGTTTTGCTTTTTTAGATGGCGGACAGCGGTATCTTATTTCTCATCCATTGACCGATTCCAACTCGTTTGCTTTGCAAGGGTGGCAGCTTGCCTCGCCAAGCTGAGCCAGCTTGACCGCAGTCGCCATTCAGCGGATAAAACTTGTCTATCAACCCCATATAAATAAGTTGTCTTCCTGTTATTTCGACTTTCCGTCACTTTCTTCTGCTGGCACAACTTCAATCTGATTCAACTGGCTCTTCAAATTGCCGACCACTGCACGGCGGTATTCCATCCGCAAAGCTGCCTGCTCCTCTTTTTCCGCTGCGGTCAATGTACCATTTCTTTGTTTCTTTGCCAGTTCGTTGATTCTTGCAATCTTCTCCGGTGTCATAACATTCCCTCCTCTCAGAACAAAACGATACATATAAATACAGAAAACCGCCGCCAAACCATCTTGGCAGCGGTCTTTTGCATCTGGAAATGATCGTCAATCGGCTTACTTCTTCAAACCTTCTACCATTGCCAGCGTATCTCTTGCAATCAGCAGTTCTTCATTGGTCGGGATGACCCATACTTCTACCTTGGAATCCGGTGTCGAAATCTTCTTCAACTGACCCTTGAAATCGTTGATTTCCTTGTCAATCCGAATGCCCAGATATTCCATATCTTCGCAGACTTCTTCTCTGCAATTCGGTGCATTTTCGCCGATACCGCCGGTGAAAATCACAGCGTCCAGACCATTCATAATGGCTGCAAATGCACCAATATCCTTCTTAATGTCATACACCAGCATATCCTTTGCCAGTGTTGCACGGGCATCCCCTGCCTCAGAAGCAGCGGTAATATCACGGAAATCAGAAGATTTTCCGGAAATACCCAGCATACCAGACTTCTTATTCATATAGGCATCCATATCCGCAGCACGGAAACCGTGCTTGCCAGCAACATAAGTAACTGCAGACGGGTCTACTGCACCACAGCGTGTTCCCATCAGCACACCGTCCAACGGTGTAAAGCCCATGGTGGTATCAATTGACTGCCCGTTCTTGACCGCCGTAATCGAAGAGCCATTGCCCAAATGACAGGAAACCACCTTCAGATCTTTCAAATCCTTACCCATCACTTCTGCCAGCTTTGCAGTGACAAAACGGTGAGAAGTGCCGTGGAAACCGTACTTCCGCACGTGATACTGCTCATAGTCTTCATATGGGAAACCATACATAAATGCCTTCTGCGGAATCGTCTGATGGAATGCTGTATCGAATACAACAACCTGCGGAATATGCGGCATGATTTTCTTGCATGCCCAGAGAGCCAGTGCATGACCGTGATTGTGAACCGGAGCCAGTTCCCTCAGATTTTCAATTTCGTCAATGACTTCATCGGTTACCAGCGTCGTCTTTTTGAAAACTTCTGCACCCTGTACGACACGATGTCCGACAGCAGATACCTCGTCCATGCTGGAAATCACAGCAGCGTCACCGGTGGTCAAAGCCTGTACCAGCCGTTCAAATGCTTCGGCATGGGTCGGGAAATTGCAGTCTTCCTCTACATTTCTGCCATCTGCAGTCTTGTGACTCAGGTGACCATCAATGCCAATACGGTCACAATTTCCTTTTGCAATAACAGATTCATCTTTCATATCAATCAGCTGATACTTCAGAGAGGAGCTGCCAGCATTTACAACGAGAATAATCATAAAAAAATCCAATCCTTTCTGATGATGGTGGTGTGAGACACCGTTTCATTTCCTTATTTTGTTCCATCGTCTGCATAACGATCCGATGGCAGTCGATCACCGCCGCAATGACATTTTCAAGCAATCCAAACCACAGCGACCGTCATCGACCGACACCCGTTTGTATTATAACATGTTTTTTCCAGACTGTCAAATAAAACGAGAAGTTTTTCGGTATCTTTACAGGTAACATCTCAAAATTCCCGCTTTTTCTCTGCAAATCATAGAAAAAAGAAAAAAAGCCCTCCATTTTTGTAACATTTTGTAGAAATTCAAAATATTTTTGAGAGATTTTGCAAAATAGGATTGCAAAATCCAAGCATTTCGTGTAAAATAAAAGAGATGAGGGGTACTTCCTGCTGTCCGTCAAAATGGATTCCCATTTTTTCATTTGCAGCAATCCCTCTGCATTCCACAAAATTAAATTATGGCTGCACAAACCGGAATCCTGTCGAATTAGAAGAACGAGAGGAAGTACCATGCCATCTTATTGAACAAAGGAGGGAAATCAGACGCATGAAAATTACCGGCATTATTTGCGAATACAATCCCCTGCACAACGGACATCTCTATCAAATTCAACAAGTACGAAAAAACGGTGCGGAAGCCATTGTTGCTGTGATGAGCGGAAACTTTATGCAGCGTGGCGATGTTGCCGTTATGGATAAATTCACCCGTGCAAAATTGGCAGTAGAAGCGGGGGTTGACCTGGTGATTGAACTGCCTGTGCCATATGCAGTTGCACCAGCAGAAACCTTTGCACTGGGCGGCGTGGCATTGCTTTCTGCCCTGCCGAATGTATCGGAAATTTCATTCGGCAGCGAATGCGGCGACATCGAACTGCTGCAAACTGCTGCGGTGGCCTGCTATCTCTGCAAAACAACCTATCGGGATATGATGCAGGACTTTTTACGGGAAGGACATCCTTATCCGGAAGTGCTGATGCATATGGTCGAACAGCTCTATGGAGAAGAAGTGGCGGAAGTCCTGCTGGAACCAAACAATACACTGGCAGTGGAATATCTGAATGCCATGCAGACGCTGAACAGTCCTTTGATTCCCTATACGGTGCAGCGAAGGGGTGCCGGTCATCACAGTATGCTGCTCGGAGAGGATCGCCCGGAGGAGGGCACTGCCGGCA
>DYCW01000100.1 GCA_019417865.1 Ruminococcus sp.
TAAAGCCTGAAAGTAGCTGAAATGCCTGAAATACGGACGCATTTCAACCATTTCTCTCTGTTTGATACTCAAAGGCGTGATTGTTGCTGCATTCTTTTTTATCTATCGCTTTTTGTTCAGTGTGTCCTTAGGTTCTTTTGCTCTTGTTGGCTTGCAGGTCACAGGACCAGATATGCGAGAAACGGGCAGCGATTATTTTCAAACGTATCATACCGCCGACCTATCAGTGATTGGCAGCATGGGAATTGATGAGGATAATATAACCGCTATCCGCAATTTGCAAGGGGTTGAAAACGTGGAATACGGTTATCTGAAAGATGTCGTGTTAAAAGATACTTTCAAAAGCTGTCGTATTTTTTCTATGGGGAACAATATTTCAAACTATGAGATCGTAAGCGGCAGAATGCCGGAGAAAGCGGATGAAATTGCATTTTCCGATGCAGCCAAAGAAAAATATCAATTGGGGGATACGATTACTTTTACAGAAAAAGAAGACGTTTCCGGAAACACGACTTTAAAATATAATACCTTTACCATTGTTGGATTTGTTCATTCTTCAGAAATCATCTCCAGTGTCAATCAGGGACAGTCTACAGCGGGTTCTGGTGAACTGGATAGTTACGGTGTCGTAACAAAAGACGCTTTTGATTGCGATTACTATATGATTGCTCGCATGACCTTTCAAGATACCAAAAAACTTGACCCATATTCCGATGCATACATCGATAAGATACAGGAACATAAATCGCAACTGGAAGATATTTTGGCAGATCAGCCAGAAAAAAGATTGGAATCCATCCAAGCAGAATATCAGGATGAAATCGATGCGGGACGAAAAAAGATTTCGGATGCAGAATCTGAACTTGCAGATGCAGAAACAAAATTAAGCGATGCAGACGCTCAAATTAAAGAGGGTGAACAGAAAATTCAGGACAGTCAGAATGAACTGGACAGCAAAGTAAAGGAAGCCCAGCAGCAAATCGATGAAAATCAGAAAAAGTTGGAAGAATCTGAAAAACAAATCCAAGACGGAAAAGCACAGCTTGTTACTGCGAAAACACAGTTGGGGCAGGCACAGGCAACGATTACTGCCTCTGAACAGAAAATTGCTTCTGAAAAACAGACACTTGCTGAAAAGCAAGCAGAATACGAACAACAGCAAGCTGCTTTTTCAGAAAAACAGAAAGAATATCAAACCAATGCCAATACACTTACGGTTGCTCAACAAGAATTAAACACGCAAAAAACGCAGCTTGAAACAGCAAAATCTCAGTATGAAAACGGCATTGCTCAACTTCAGAATGCCATAACACAGTTGGAGCAGTCTCTGCAAAACCCACAGCTTTCTGCGGAGGAGAAAACACAATATACAGCACAGTTGGAGCAAGCACAGGCAAAATTGCAGGAAACACAAAGCGATTATGCCACCTTTATCGGTGATCAATATGAACCAGCGATAGCACAGATCCATGCGGCACAGCAAGAACTGGATACCAAAAGCGAGGCGTTGAGTGCTGCCAAGGCACAGTTGGATGAAGCACAGAACCAGCTGAATACTGCTGCGGTACAGCTGGCAGCATCACAGAATCAGCTAACACAGGCGGAAAAACAGGTTAGCAGTGCCAAGTCGCAGCTTTCTGCTAAGCAAAAGGAATACAACACCAAGGCAGCAGAACTGCAAAACGGTGAAAAGCAACTAGCAAGCGGAAAAGCCGAATTAGAAACAGCAAAAAAAGAACTGGAAACCCAGCGTACAGATGGCGAAGCAAAAATTGCAGAAGCAAAGGAAACCCTTACAGAAAAGAAACAGGAATATGCAGAAAAACTTTCTGCATACAATGAAAAGAAATCGGATGCTGACACGAAAATTGCGGACAATACTGCAAAATTAAACGATGCACAAAAGGAGCTCAATCAGCTTTCTCTTCCTACCTTTTCAGTTTATTCCAGACGGGAAATCCCTGGAGGAGAAGGTTACAAGATTTATACCAGTGTATCGAATATCGTTGATGCATTGGCAGATGTATTCCCAATTTTTATGTATTTTGTTGCAGCACTTGTCACATTGACCACCATGACGCGATTTGTGGACGAGGAACGCATTAATTCTGGTACATTAAAGGCGTTGGGGTATCGGGAAAAGGATATTCTCAAAAAGTTTACGCTATATGGTCTGTTTTCTGGATTGACTGGTGCAGCGGTTGGTATTGTAGCCGGGTTATATTTGCTTCCGCGAATTGCGAATAATGCCTATGCCCACAGCTTTACCCTGCCGAAAATTATAACACCATTTAACTTGAAATGGACGATCTCTGCAATTGTGCTTGCGTTGCTGAGTACGGTACTGCCAGCCGTTGTGGTTGCAAAGAAAGAATTGTTGGAAAAACCATCTGCGTTGTTACAGCCAAAACCTCCAGCAAATGGTTCTAAGATTTTTCTGGAACGAATTTCATTGATCTGGAACAGAATGCGGTTTACGCATAAGGTCACTGCACGGAATATTTTTCGTTATAAAAAGAGAATGTTGATGACTATTTTTGGTGTATGTGGTTCTGTTACGATTTTGTTTGCGGGGCTGAGCGTACAACATTCTATTTCCGGAATCAATGACCGGCAATTTGGAGAGATCATTCAATATGATTTGATTGTTGCGGAAAACGACAATCTCAGCACAGAGGAGCAGGATGAGATTAAGGAAAAACTGTCGGAGAAAGATGTGGTGAAAAGTTATTCTCCTGTTTACTATGAGGAATATTCTGTAACAGCGGGAAAATCCAAAGATAATCAGACAATCAAATTGATTTGTCCAGAAAATAAGGACACGTTTTCCGATTATATTTCTCTGGATAACCGCAAAACAAAAGAACCGATTTCGTTGTCAAATGATGGCGTTGCAATTAGTGAGCGACTGGCGAAATTGTTAGACGTTTCGGTTGGAGATACGATAACACTCAAAGATTCTTCTGGAAAATCGTTGGATATGAAAATTGCAGCAATCACAGAAATGTACACTGGACACTTTGTTTTTGTCAGTCCGGCATACTATGAACAGTTCTCTACGCAGGAGTTTTCTCCCAACGCTTATTTAATCAGTCTCTGCGACAATTCTTCAGACAATGCAAACGAAGTAGCATCCAAATTTATGAAATTAGATGGGATTGCAGGCATCGTACAGAATACCACGATGATCAACCAGATCAATATTATTGTGAAATCTCTGAATAAGATCATGTGGGTGCTGATATTGATTGGTGCACTTTTGGGTGTGGTGATTCTCTATAATCTGACGAACATCAATGTATCAGAAAGAATCCGAGAACTTTCTACCATTAAAGTGCTGGGATTTTTCGATAAAGAAGTGACCTTTTATATTTATCGGGAAACTGTTATTTTGACTTTGATTGGAATTTTGGTTGGTTTTCTCACTGGGGATTGGCTTTATCAGTATATCATTACTGTGGTTCCGCCAGATGAAGTGATGTTCAATCCTGCACTTTCTCTGAAGGCGTTTATAATCCCATTTTTGCTGATTTCTATGATCACGTTTGTTCTTGGATTGGTGATCAATCGCAAACTCAAGCGTGTGAATATGCTGGACGCTTTAAAATCGGTTGAATAGACATTTCATTATCAAGTAATAAATTCTATAATTGATAAGGCATCAATTAAATAT
>DYCW01000101.1 GCA_019417865.1 Ruminococcus sp.
TCCCGGAAGTATTCTGCCATGGTCAAACCGGTCTGTGCCACACGCATACGGGACCCTGGCGGTTCGTTCATCTGTCCGAATACCAACGCTGTTTTGCTGATAACGCCGGATTCTTTCATTTCATTCCAAAGATCGTTTCCCTCTCTGGAACGTTCTCCGACACCAGTGAAAATGGAATAACCGCCGTGCTCTGTGGCAACATTTCGGATCAATTCCTGAATCAATACCGTTTTTCCGACACCGGCACCGCCGAACAAACCAATTTTACCACCCTTTGCATACGGTGCCAGCAGGTCAATGACCTTAATACCAGTTTCCAGAATCTCTACCACTGGACTCTGATTCCGGAAGGATGGGGCTTCTCTGTGAATCGGCCACTTCTCTCCTGTCTGAACTGCACCTGCATTGTCAATGGGTTCGCCCAGAACATTGAACATTCTGCCCAGTGTCTGTTCCCCGACTGGTACTTGAATACAGCTGCCAGTTGCCGTAACAGACATATCCTTTGCCAGACCGTCTGTTGCAGACAAGCTAATGCAGCGGACAACGCCGTTGCCCATGTGCTGTGCCACTTCCATGACACATTTTTTATGATCGAACTCGACTGTCAGAGCGTCCTTGATCATCGGCAGCTTGCCGGGGAACGCTACATCAATGACAGGACCGAGAATTTGTACAATTTTTCCGGTTTCCATGCTTTGGACTCCTCTCTATGCCATGATTGTTATAGTGCAGAGTTTGCACCGCTGACGACTTCGGTAATTTCCTGCGTGATGGCAGCCTGTCTGGCACGGTTATACTGGAGAGAAAGCGATTGCAGCATATCCTTTGCACTGGTGGTAGCAGAGTCCATTGCCGTCATACGAGCCTGCTGTTCGCTGCAAAATGATTCGACCATTGCACCGTAAATCAAACCCTTCATAAAATTCGGGGTCAGATGTTCCATAACGGCTTCCACGGTTGGATAGAAGGTTGCTTCGTGGTGGCGTATGATATCTGTGTCGCTTGTGACAAAATTATTGACATTCAGCGGCAGCAGTCGTTGAATTTTTGGCTCAAAGGTCATAGAGTTCAGCATTTGGGTATAGACAATATAGACATCATCCACTTTCCGCTGTTCGAAGAGTTCCAGCATCTGGTGGGCAATTTTCAGTGCACGGTACAATGTTGGATTCTGCGTGGTTTGGATAAATTCCGCATCCACATCCAGTTCGCCGGCTCTTGCTTTCCGTTGAAAATACATTCTGCCAACCTGCCCCATGACAAACAGGCGGGCATACTCGCACTGTTCCATCTCGGCTTCCGCTTTTTTAATGACATTGTGGGTATAGGAACCACACATACCTTTGTCAGCGGTGATGATGATGAATGCTTTTTTTCGCTTATCCGCAGGAATTTCCGTACGGCTGTCGAAAAAACGCATATCAATGTCCTCTGGTGCACGGGATAGAATGCTTCGCATCGCATACAGCAGCTTGTTGAAATATGGCTCAGTGGCCGCCAGATCCTTCTTTGCCTTCTTCAGTTTGGAAGAGGAAATCAGGTACATGGCATTCGTAATCTTCATAATATCATTGATACTCTTAATCCGATCCCGAATTTCCCGCATATTTGACATCTTACTTCACCTGCTTTTTATAGGCTTCTGTTGTTGCCAGCAAGTCTGCCTTTGCCTCGTCAGACAGCTTACCAGTGGACTGAATTTCCTGTATCAGCTGAGACTGGTTCTGTTCCAGATGTGCCAGCAGATTATTTGTAAAGTCTCGAATGTCTGCCAGCGGGATATCATCCAGCAATCGTTCCGAAGCCACGCACAACAGGCAGACCTGCTTCCAAAGCGGCAGCGGATGATACAGCGGCTGCTTAAGCAGTTCCATCAGCACATGACCGTGGTCGAGCATCGCCTGTGTGGCTGGATCCAGATCGGAGCTGAACTGTGTGAAGACTTCCATTTCTCGGAACTGTGCCAGTTCAATTCGCATCTTGCCGGCAACCTTTTTGATTGCCTTTGTCTGGGCAGCACCGCCGACACGGGAGACGGACAAGCCGACATTGACAGCCGGACGCATACCGGCGAAGAACAATTCACTTTCCAGGAAGATCTGACCGTCTGTGATGGAGATAACATTGGTCGGGATGTAGGCAGACAGGTCACCTGCCTGTGTTTCGATAATCGGCAGAGCAGTAATCGAGCCGCCGCCATGTGCATCATCCAGCCGGCAGGAACGTTCCAGCAGACGGGAGTGCAGATAGAATACGTCACCTGGATAGGCTTCCCGCCCTGGCGGACGGTGGAGCAGCAGGGACATGGCACGGTAAGCGACAGCATGTTTAGAAAGGTCGTCATAGACAATCAGAACGTCCTTTCCCTGCATCATAAAATATTCTGCCATGGCCGTACCGGAATACGGAGCAATATACTGTACCGGAGCCGGTGCACTGGCAGAAGCGGAAACGACAATGGTATATTCCATTGCGTCATGTTTTTTCAAAGTGTTGACGATTTTTGCAACCGTGGAGGACTTCTGCCCGATGGCAACATAGATACAGATGACATCCTGTCCCTTTTGGTTGATAATCGTGTCCACAGCGATGGATGTTTTACCAGTCTGCCGGTCACCGATAATCAATTCTCTCTGTCCCCGTCCGATCGGAAACATAGAGTCAATGGAAAGAATACCGGTTTGCAGCGGTACGCTGACGGATTTTCTGTCAGCCACGCCGGCTGCCTCCCGTTCAATTGGATAATAGTCCTCCGGTTGAATGGGGGCACCGCCGTCAATCGGAGCACCCAGTGCGTCTACCACTCTGCCGATTAGGGCAGAACCGACACCGACACCGGCCCGTTTCTTGGTACGCATGACCTGTGTCCCCTCGGTAATTCCATAGTCTGAACCAAGCAAAACGACACCGACGGTTTTTTCCTCCAAATTTTGTATAATACCACGGACACCGGTTTCAAACTCGACCAGTTCTCCGTACATGGCATGCTGCATCCCGTAAACGGTTGCGATGCCGTCTCCGACACGTACAACTGTGCCGCCCTCCTGTACACCGGTCTTCCGGTCAAAGTCCGCAATTTCGCTTTTTAAAACGGAAATGATTTCACTTGCATTCATAGATACACATTCCCTCCTGTCACTGTCCCGCTAATTTTTTTTGCAGGTTTTTTAAGGTATGCCGCAAGCTGCGGTCATACACGAGATCACCAATTCGCAGTACAAAGCCGCCACGCAGAGCAGGATTCTCCTGCATTGTCAGCACTGCCTGCTGCTTTCCGCTGACTTTCATGGCAAACTGCCGGATACCGGCTTGCTGTTCTTCTGTCAGCGGTGTGACATATTCCACAACGGCATGTACGCAGTCTTCTGCCTGCCGTTTTTTCTCGTAGAATGCCTGAAAGATTTCCGGTACATAGTCTGCTTCCGTATTTTTGCAGAGAACACAGAACAGCTCCTGCAATGCCTTCGGGAATACGTTTCGCACAACTGCCTCTTTTTCCGGAACAGAAATGGTGGGATTCGTCAGAGCTTCGCTGAGTGCCGGACAACATTCCCAGATCTCCTGTGCTGCCTTTACCGTTTCCATCGGATATTGCAGTTCTAACATTGCCTGTGCATAACATTCAGCCGGAGAGCTCATGACTTCACACC
>DYCW01000102.1:0-2803 GCA_019417865.1 Ruminococcus sp.
GTATACGGAACTTCTGCGGTCAGTATCGGGGATAATATGCACATCTAAATTCGGCACAATTGCAATCAATTTTTCTGTAAGTGTAGGCTTGCTGAATATGCTTTTTCTGGTTGCTGCACTTCTGCCTATTACGATTTTTGACACGCCGGACAGCCTTGCAAATTCAGCAATTTGATAAGAAACATCTTCACCATACACAGTTTCGATTTTAGCACCTAACTGTTCTGCAAGACGCATATTGCTGCGTAAGCGTTGAACATCTTCTTCGGGCATAATCTGAAAATCAGGGGTTTCCACAAACAGTGCAGTAAAAGCACCCTTAAACGCATTCGCCATACGGGCAGCAGTACGAATAATTTTCGCATTAGAGGGAGACGATGAAAGACAAACAAGAATATGTTCATCAGTATGATAATCGCTGTGACTTTTCATTCTAACGGTTTCGGTAAGCAGATTCACCCGGTCGGCACATCGACGCAAAGCAATTTCACGAAGTGCCGTAAGATTTTCCACAGTAAAAAAATTCTTGGTTGCACGTTCAGCCTGAACCGACTTATAAACATTTCCCGACTGCAACCGTTCAATCAATTCCTGCGGCTCAATATCGACAAGCTCGACCTGACTGGCATTATCAAATATCGAATCAGGGATTCGCTCGTGTACCATAATGCCCGTTATAGACGCAACGGTGTCATTGAGACTTTCGATATGCTGAACATTTACTGTAGTATAAACATCTATTCCTGCATTCAACAACTCTTGAATATCCTGATAACGCTTTGTATGTCGGCACACAGACGCATTAGTATGGGCAAGTTCATCCACAAGGATTAACTGTGGATGTCTGACAAGTGCAGCATCAAGATGAAATTCTGAAAGAATAATTCCGTTATATTCTGTAACAAGATTCTGAAGACATTCCAATCCATTCATCAGTGCAGAGGTTTGCGGACGAGCGTGTGGTTCAATGTAACCGGCAATGACATCAATACCACGACTCTTTGCCGCATGTGCAGCTTTCAGCATAGCATAAGTTTTGCCAACGCCTGCAGCGTAACCGAAAAAAATCTTTAAACGCCCACGATTCAGGCTTTGTTCTTCCTTTTCAATTTGTCTTAAAATCTGTTCCGGGCTTTGCCTTATTTCTTCCATTAAAAATCCTCCTTTCTGCTCTTTATTATATCACATTCTGAAAGAATTTTCTACTTTACATATGTTCCTTGATTTGACAGCTACTAAAAATCCTATGCCGACCGATAGCAATGAGTGCCATAATCGTGAAATTGACAAAATGCTGTGTGGAATAAGAAATTAATGATGAAAAAGGTTCTTTAACACCTATTAAATCAAAACCTGCATTGCAGAACGCCAAAATAGAATGGAACAAAGAATATCATATACTCTTTAAAATTCCGAAATCATAGATAAAAGACGGCAAAAGAAGAACTGCTCCGATGAGTTCAATAAATACTGTTGTTTTCCAAATGAATTTTGTAAGCCGTATAATGCCGCTAAGATGGTGTGCAGAAACCGCCACCTGCATGGTACTTCTCTGCATTAGCCCTATCTTGCACTCTTGTAGCAAATGGAAGCATTAGTAAAACGCTTCCTAAAATAATAATAGACATAAATCTCAATATAATGATCTGAAACGAAGTTATATGTTTATGTGTTAGATTTTTTATCATAGCCTGTACCTGCTCAATCTTAATTTTATCTTAATTTCCATTAAGTATGCGTAAAGATAGAAGATATCGTATTAAGATTGTATAAAGATACTTGCTGATTATTTATCCATGAATTTCCGCGAGGTATTTGATCACAATACGTCTGGTTAAAATTCCACAGAGAATATTCCTGCTATCCACAATAGGAATAAAATTTTGATTCAATGCGGCAGATATCACTTGCTTAAGTGAGGCGTCTATTGACAATGCAGGACAAAAATCCCTGCGAACAATGCTTTCAATACGGCTTTGTTCTAATACGTATAAACTCGTTGTTTGAACAGAAAGAAGATGGCGGAGGAAATCTCCCTCCGTTACACTTCCAATATATTGTTCTTGATCATTCAGCACAGGAACAGCAGTATAGCCATGAACTCTAAATCGTTCCAGTCCTTGCCGTATAGTATCATTTTCATGAAAGAATACAGTAGAAATCTTTGGAATCATGATCGCTGCTATATTCATATCATTCCTCCAGAATACCATCTAACATCAGATTTACTTTAAGTACATTCACAGTTTTTTCTCCGAATACACCTAAAAACTTACCATCTGTGCATTCCTCAATAATTTTTTGCACCTCATCCACGGACATATCATTCGATTTTGCGATTCTTGCCACCTGATACTCGGCAGCAGCAGGAGAAATATGCGGATCCAGTCCGCTGCCGGAGCAGGTTATAAGATCAACAGGGATTGCTGTTTCGTCCATATCAGGATTGGCGGCACGCAGTTTTTCTACACGCTCCTTAACCAAAGCCTCATATTCTTCGCTTGCAGGAGAAAGGTTTGACGGTGAGGCATACATCAGAGTTTTCCCATTTTCATCTTTGTAGGTTGAGACATCAATGTTCATAATGCGTCCCCACATATGTCCGTCATCTGTATATTGCTGACCAAGCAGTTCGCAGCCGTATTTTTTCCCGTCAACCTCTATAATGCTGCCGTTTGCTTTATCAGGAAAAATGAGCTGTGCTATCCCTGTTACAACACCCGTATAAACAACACCGCAAATCACGGTGAAAATTAGGAAAATGACAGCCGCTTTCGGCAATATATTTTTGAATGTTTTCATG
>DYCW01000102.1:2813-6676 GCA_019417865.1 Ruminococcus sp.
CCTCCTTACGCCAATCCCAAAACGACCAGCAGCATATCAATCAGTTTTACAAAGACAAATGGAGCCACAAGTCCGCCCAAACCATAAATCAGCAAATTGCGTGATAATAGTTTTCCTGCCGGAACCTCACGGTATTTTACGCCTTTTAACGCCAATGGAATCAGTGCAATAATAATCAGTGCATTGTAAATAATCGCAGAAAGCACGGCACTTTGTGGAGAATGCAGCCCCATAATATTGAGTGCAGAAAGTCCCGGATACAGTCCCATAAACAGTGCAGGTATGATGGCGAAATACTTTGCTACATCGTTTGCAATCGAGAAAGTAGTTAAACTTCCTCTTGTCATTAAAAGTTGTTTTCCGATACGAACAATATCAATTAACTTTGTAGGAGATGAATCCAAATCTACCATATTTCCCGCTTCCTTTGCTGCCTGTGTGCCTGTGTTCATCGCCACCGCTACATCAGCCTGTGCAAGAGCCGGGGCGTCGTTTGTTCCGTCTCCCGTCATTGCCACCAAATGACCTTTCGATTGAAAGTCACGAATCATTTGAAGTTTGCCCTCTGGGGTTGCTTCTGCAAGAAAGTCATCTACACCTGCTTCAGCGGCAATAGCAGCGGCGGTCATCGGATTATCACCTGTAATCATAATGGTCTTGATACCCATTTTACGAAGATCCGCAAATTTCTCTTGAACACCTTGCTTGATGATGTCTTTCAAATGAATAACGCCGAGTATCTTATGATTTTTTGCAACAACAAGCGGAGTCCCGCCTGCGTTTGCAATCTCTTTAACAATTTTGTCACACTCTGCCGAATAAATGCCGCCATTTTCGGTTACATATTTTTGCATTGTATCGGCTGCACCCTTGCGGATTTCATTACCATCATAATCTACGCCGCTCATACGAGTTTTCGCCGTGAAGGGAATAAAGATCATATTTTTTTCGGAAAGAGATCTGCCACGAATACCAAATTTCTCTTTTGCAAGAATCACAACGCTTCTGCCTTCCGGCGTTTCATCAGCAAGCGAGGATAACTGTGCCGCATCAGCAAGTTCTTCTTCGCTCGCACCATCTACCGGAATAAATGCGTGGGCTTGCCGATTGCCAAGTGTAATTGTCCCTGTTTTATCGAGCATAAGTATATCTACATCTCCGGCAGCTTCAATCGCTCTACCACTCATGGCAAGCACATTTGCCTGATTTAGCCTTGACATACCGGCAATTCCGATTGCTGAAAGCAGTGCACCGATAGTAGTAGGTGCAAGGCAGACAAGCAAGGCTACCAGTGTTGTAATAGAAGTGGGATTTTCTATTCCTGCTTGCTTTGCCGAAAATACAGAGTATGTATAGAGCGACATTGTAACAAGAATAAAGATTATAGAAAGTGCAACGAGGAAAATTTGCAAAGCAATTTCATTTGGTGTCTTTTTTCTTGCCGCCCCCTCAACCATAGCGATCATTTTATCAAGGAAACTTTCTCCTGCTTCGCTGGTAATTCGCACTACAATCCAATCGGATAATACGGTAGTGCCTCCGGTTACGGCACTTCTGTCACCGCCTGCCTCACGAATAACAGGTGCAGACTCTCCAGTGATAGCACTTTCGTCTACGGAAGCAGCTCCTTCGATAACCTCGCCGTCTCCTGGAATTTGCTCTCCGGTCTTCACGATGACAATATCACCTTTTTTAAGCGTAGCAGAAGAAACGGCGGTTACCTGTTCTTTTTTATCAGCAGAGGGTATCTTGTGTGCTTCCACATCTTTTTTGGAAGCTCGCAGAGCGTCTGCCTGTGCCTTTCCGCGTCCTTCGGCTATTGCTTCTGCAAAATTGGCAAAGATACAGGTAAACCACAAAATAACCGCAATTGCCAAGGTGTAGCCACTCGTAACGTCCTTTAATCCGAATAATGAAACGATCCATAATCCGGTTGTCAAAATTGCAGATATATACACCAAGAGCATAACAGGATTTTGCACTTGTGTTTTCGGACTTAGCTTAATAAATGAATCTTTAATTGCTCTGCCGAGCATTTTTTTATCGGCAAAAGTACTTTTGGTTGAATGTGCCATATCACTGCCTCCTTACACAATACTTTGGAAAAATTCTGCAATCGGTCCCAGTGCCAACGCTGGGAAAAAGCTGAGTGCACCAACAAGCAAAACAATAAAAATCAGCAAGAATACAAACATTGCATTTGTAGTAGAAAGCGTCCCGGCTGTGGTCGCAATCTTTTTCTTCCCAGCAAGACTTCCTGCAATCGCCAGCGTTCCGATAATCGGCAGGAAGCGGGCAAACAGCATGACGAGCCCAAGAGATATATTCAAAAATACAGTGTTTGCATTAAACCCTGCAAATGCAGAACCGTTGTTGCCTCCACAGGAAGAATAAGCATAGAGTAATTCCGAAAAACCGTGTGCACCGCTATTGTTTAAACTATCAGAAACACTTGGAATGATAGCCGCTATACCACTTCCCACAAGAATGGCAATCGGTGTCGCAAGACATACGAGAACAGACCATTTCATTTCATACGGCTCGATTTTTTTACCCAAAAATTCTGGTGTCCTGCCTACCATCAAACCGGCAATAAATACTGTCAAAATAGCAAAGGCAAGCATACCGTAAAGACCGCAGCCAACGCCGCCAAAAATCACCTCGCCGAGCTGCATTAGAAGCATTGTAACCATACCGCCGAGTGGCGTATAGCTGTCGTGCATAGAGTTGACAGAGCCATTGGAAGCTGCTGTGGTAAATACCGCCCAAGTGGAAGAAGAAGCAATACCAAACCGTGTTTCTTTGCCCTCCATATTGCCGCCTGCTTGATCAATCATCGAAATGTTGACACCATCCTGTGCAAGCTGTTCGTTGACGGCAACCGCACTAAGTGCGATTACAAGACAAGTAAACATTGCCATAAAAATTGCGATACCCTGTTTTTTGTTTTTTACGGCACTTCCAAAGGTGAAGCAGAGTGCAGCAGGTATCAAAAGCAGCGAAATCATCTCAATAATATTGGTAAATGCATTGGGATTTTCCAGTGGGTGTGCCGAGTTAACACCATTAAATCCGCCGCCGTTTGTCCCCGTCTGCTTAATAGCCACCTGACTTGCAGCAGGTCCCATTGGAACGAACTGTTCCGTTACGATTTCAGCACCTTCAACTGCTTTACCGTCTACCGTCACAATGCCTGATTCAAGATCAATTTCAGCATTTTCAAGAATTTCGCCATCTGCACTTACCGCAATCGGTTCTACAAGGGATACAGATTCGGAACCTTTCAGGTTTTGAATCACACCGCCGCCAACTAACAACAAAGAAATCACTAAATTAAGCGGAATAAGAATATGAATCACAATCCTTGTCATATCTACCCAAAAGCTTCCCAGTCCATTTGTCTTTACCTTGATGAATCCTCGAATCAGTGCAAACAAAACAGCAATACCTGTTGCCGCTGAAACAAAATTTTGTACTGTCAATCCAAGAGCCTGTGTCAAATAGCTTAATGTAGATTCGCCGCTGTACGCCTGCCAGTTTGTGTTAGTTACAAAACTTGCTGCAGTGTTAAAGGATAGATCCCATTTTACACCTGAAAGCCCCTGCGGATTGCCTGGAAGAACACCTTGCAAAAGCTGAAGCAAAAACATAAAAATCAAACCAATGCCTGAAAAAATCAAAACAGAAGCAGCATATTTTTTCCAGTCCATTTGTTCGTCCTTATGTATGTGCATAACTTTATACACAACGTTTTCACAGGGCATAAGAATTTTGGAAAGAAAAGTTTTCTCTCCGTTCATTACTTTCTTGATATATGCACCAAGTGGAATTGCCAAAACAATAAGAACAACAAGATAGAGTAC
>DYCW01000103.1 GCA_019417865.1 Ruminococcus sp.
GGGCTCGGAGATGTGTATAAGAGACAGTTGTAAAACAAAGAAAAAATAAATTCACATTACAAAAAAGCAAATTGGATGACAAATCTGCAATACATCCATTTGCTTTTTTGTTATAATAGAAATAGTTGCAAGTGGTGATTCGCTTGATATCGTGATCATTGTAAAATAATAAAAGGAGGATTTGAGATGAATTTCCGAAAACTAATGGCAAGCTTGACTGCAATGGCATGCAGTGCAGGTATGTTTGCCTATTTTCCAGCATTCCTGGAAAAAACCTATGCAGCTGAACTGGTATACAACGATTTTGAGGTAAACTATGGTGGCTGGTATGGAAATGCAGATACAGTAACACTCAAAGCAGAAAACGGAACAGGCTGTGATGGATCCAGAGGTATGGTGGTATCGGGAAGAACCAATGCGGCAGATGGTGCAAGTGCAGCAAAAGGCTTTTACCTTGCAGGTGGTGTGGAATATACGTATCGTATGCAGGTTTATAGTGATACGACAGAACAGTTCCATTTGTCATTGCTCTGTGTGGATATGGAAACCGGCGAAGAAACAGAGACCGAGCTGGATTCTGCAAAAAGTGAAGCTGGCAAGTGGACAGAACTTTCAGCAGATTATACCGCACCGGAAAACAGCTGTGAGTTTCGTCTGACAATTACCACAGACAGCACAGCAGACTTCTGCTTTGACGAAGTAAAGGTGACAGCGGAACAGTCGGAAAACAGTGTTTCTGCTGCAACAACAGAAAAAGGGCTGAAGGATGAGTTCGCCAATTACTTTAGAGTTGGTAATATTTTGAATGGTTCCACTGTGCAGAATTCAGCTATTACTGCCAGTATGCTGAAAGACTATAACAGTATTGAGTGTGAAAATGAAATGAAGCCGGATGCGACATTGGTACAGTCGCAGTGCAGTAATACTAATATTGGAGTTTCTTTGCGTAATGCAGCAAGTATCATGGATTTCTGCGTGAACAATAACCTTGCGATGCGTGGACATACGCTGGTATGGCACAGCCAGACACCGACGTGGTTTTTCAAGGAGAATTTCGATGCAAGCAGCAATTGGGTTTCCTCTTCCGTGATGGATCAGCGGATGGAGAGCTACATTAAAAATATGTTTGATGCCATCAAAACCCAGTATCCCGATCTGAACCTCTATGCCTATGACGTTGCGAACGAGTGCATCAGCGACGATAGCAATCGCACGGCGAATTTTGGCGGTTCCAGAGAACCGGGCGAAAATATCAGCGGGCAGTCGCCATGGGTACAGGTGTATGGAGATAACAGTTTTGTGGAAAACGCATTTACCTATGCTAGAAAATATGCACCTGAGGGTTGTGATCTCTATTATAATGATTATAATGAGTATTGGGATCATAAGCGGGATGCGATTTACAGTATGTGTAAGTCACTCTATGAAAAAGGATTGCTGGACGGAATTGGTATGCAGTCTCACATCAATGCAAATTATGATGGTTTTTCCGGTGTGTCTGCTTACACCACTGCGATGAAAAAGTTCTTGTCAATTGGCTGTGATTTGCAAGTGACAGAGTTGGATATTAGTACAGAAAATGGAACTTATACTGCACAACAGCAGGCAGATAAGTATGAAGCCATTTTCCAGGCAGCGATGGATTGGAACAAAAATCCGTCTTCTACGGGGCGTGTCACCGCAGTTTGCATTTGGGGACCTAATGATGCCAATACTTGGATTAAGACGGAAAATGCACCATTGCTTTATGATACAAATCATCAGCCGAAGCTTGCTTATACTACGCTGACTGCTATGATTCCGCAATCGGAATGGGGAGATGGCAGCAATGTAGGTGGTGAGATAAAACCGAATGAATACGGCTGGTACTTTCACAGTACATTCGAAGGAGATTTGGACAGCTGGAGTGGGCGTGGTGCAGCAGATGTGCTCACAAGCGGACGAACAGCCTATGTTGGCAGTGAAGCACTTTTAGTACAGA
>DYCW01000104.1 GCA_019417865.1 Ruminococcus sp.
AGTCTATGGTAGCAAATATTTCAGATGAAAGTTTTGGAAGTGCATCCGGCACAGCATTGGCATATAAGTTGCAGCCGATGAAAAATCAAGCGGCGAATAAAGCACGGAAATTTGCAAGCGGCATGAACCAGCGATGGAGAAGGATTGCCGCCCATCCTGCTACGAAAATGAAAGAGGATGCATATTTGGGTATCACCTATCAATTTACCCAGAATGCCCCGAAGAATCTGTTGGAGGAGGCACAGACAGCATCACAGATGGCTGGTATCACTTCAAAGGAGACGATGCTGTCTATTATTTCGGCAGTAGATGATCCAAAAACAGAGTTGCAGAAAATCGAAGCAGAAAACGGCACAGAGCCAGCGGATACCCTTCGAGCAGACAGGATGACAGACGATGCCGCAGAATAATCAGACCTACTGGAACAACCGAAAGCAGCAGTTTTCTGCCTCTCTTGCAAAGGATGAAACCCGACTATTTGCGAAGCTTGCAACGTATTACGAGCGAGAAGCGGCGGCATTGGAAAAGCAGATTGCCGCCTACTACACGCAATATGGGGAAGGCAATGTGATTGCCTATCGGCAATTGCTGCAATCTCTGAATGACACAGATGTGCAGCTGCTGATGCAGGATATGGAGGCTTTCGCAGAGAAATATCCGGAATATGCCGATTTGCTGCCAGTGCGAGAGAGTATCTATAAGCTGAATCGTTTAGAGGGCTTGCAGACCTCTATCTTATTGCAGCAGCTGGAAATCGGAGCAGTGGAACAGGAACAGTTGACCGCATTCTTTTTAAAACAGGCGGCACGGTATGCGAATTTTTCAGCAGAATTGCTGGGATTCGGAGAGCAATTTTACCGGATAGACAGCGACATGGTGAAAAAGGCGGTCGGCAACAGCTGGTGTGAGGGGAAGAACTTTTCGGAACGCATCTGGGACAACCGACAGAAGTTAGCCCATACACTGCAAACAGAAGTCGTGAATGGCATCATTCGGGGCGAAGACTATCACACGCTTGCCAGAAATCTACGGCAGAAGTTCACGAATGTTTCCAGAAAGCAAGCAGAACGGCTGGTGTATACCGAAGATACCTATCTGTCCTGTGAGGCAGCCATCACACCGTTTGCGAATGACCCCAGCTTTACCCAGTATCGGTTTGCCTGTACGCACGATGGGAATGCCTGTGACATTTGTAAGGAGTTGGATGGCGAAGCATTTTCCATTAAAGAGCGAACGCCAGGGACGAACTTTCCACCTATGCATCCATGGTGCCGGTGTTTCTTTGAGATTGTGGAACCCGATTTGGAGACACTGCGGCGGAATGAACGAGAAAAAATGTTGACTTCGGGTGTGGAAGGTGGTATACTAAGTGATATAGAAAGTGATATTGAAGTACACACCAAATACTTTAATCAAAAATTGAAAT
>DYCW01000105.1 GCA_019417865.1 Ruminococcus sp.
GTATAAGAGACAGCCATTTTCCATTGATAATCACCAGTTTGTTCAATCCAACCAACAATTTCAGCATCATATTTTTTAGCAAGCTTTTCAATTTGACTTTTTTTCGTATTTTCTTTTGCTACAACAAGAATCTCGTTATCAGCATACATGATACCACTATCATCAGTAGCAACATGTTCTTCATCGATTTCCTGATAGTAGATTTCGCCAACATGATTCTCATCAAACTGCTTCTGCCCCGAAATGAGTGACATAATTTCATCACGAAATACAAATACACCACTGCAAGCCCCCAACACCAACACCGCTGACAAGATAATCGCCAAAATCTTTGTTCCGTTTTTCTTCGGTTTTTCTGGTGGCTGTGTCCTTTTCTGTGGCAGCTCCAGTACCGTTTGTGCTGTCTGCCGCTGTACCACTGGTGTCCCACACTTTGGACAATATTTCGCATTGTCTCCCAATGCTGTTCCACACTGTTTACAAAACATTTTTATCTTCCTTTCATACTTATAAATAACAGATTCTTTAAAATTAAGTGCTACTTTTCTCATCCAAAAATTATCAAGTTCCTTTTTCCATTCCCATTATATCCGTTTTTTCCAAAAAAGTCAACATTTAATAGAAAAATACATAAAATCGATTTTTGATCTAATTTTTTCAAACAATCTGCGGAAATTCCAGTGCTGCCCACGTATGAATTTCGCAACATTGCCCATACTAATGACAAACATTACAGGAAAAGAGGAGAAGCCATTGAACGATTTTGCAAAAGAAGCCATTCTGCCGAATCTGTCACAAAACATCAAACGCATTCGGGAAATTGCTGACAACAGCTCGGACTTGCTGGTCAATGAATTTCTCTTGAGTGGCATTTCAGCTGCTTTGCTCTGCTGTGAAGGGATGCTTTCCACCAGTATGATCACCGAACTCATCCTCGAACCTATCGTCAAAATTCAGCTCCCCGATCCCACTGCTGACCAGATTCTACACCACATCCAACAACATCAGCTGTTCTCCATTGACCGTGCTGAAGCGAAAAACTATCGAGATTTATTCCGCTTTCTCAACTCTGGCTTTGCAGTACTGCTACTAGACGGTGCCAAAAAAGCATTGGTGTTCGGGGTACAGGGCTATGAAAAACGAAGTGTTTCCACACCATCCAGTGAAAACAATATCTTAGGGGCAAAGGATGGTTTTGTCGAAGTGGTTCGTACCAACATGTCTCTTCTCCGCCGTCGAATCAAATCGCCCTTTCTCAAGCTGGAACTGCTCTGCTACGGCGACAAAAGCCAGACAGACATCTGCCTTTGCTATCTCTATGACCGGGTACCAAAGTCCCTTATCCAACAAATTAAACGCCAGCTGGATGGCATGAAGCTGGAAACCATTCTCTCCTCCGGCTACATTCGCCCGTTCTTAGAGACAAGCAGACCCTCTCTCTTTGATACCATCAGCACCACACAACGTCCAGATGTCCTCTGTGCGAAGCTCTTAGAGGGACGGGTCGGCATTTTGATTGACGGCACCCCCTTTGCTCTGGTGATTCCAAAGCTATTCAATGAGAGCTTTCAGTCCATGGATGACTATTGCTACAAACCCTATTATGCAACCCTGATTCGCTGGCTGAAATATATGGCTTTTCTGGTGGCTCTGCTGCTGCCGGCATTGTACGTTGCTGTTGCCTTGCATCACCCTGAACTGCTCAACCGTACGCTTCTGCTCATTTTAGCAGAATCCGAAGAAACTGCACCGCTTTCCCTTACGACAGAGGCAATCGGGATTCTGCTTGTCTATGAAATCATTCGGGAGGCTGGTCTACGTCTTCCGCAAGCAGTCGGCGGTGCCGTAAGTATTGTTGCCGGTTTGATTGTCGGAGATGCCGCTGTTTCCTCTGGTCTCATCAGTACCCCCATGTTGACCGTCACTGCAATTGCTGTCATTGCCGGTTTTGTGATTCCCGACCTGAATCCACCCATCAGTGTTCTGCGGCTGTTGTTTGTACTGGCAGGCGGACTGGGCGGTCTATTTGGCATTAGCCTGCTTGGAGCAGCAGTCCTGTTCCATATCTGTGCCGCAG
>DYCW01000106.1 GCA_019417865.1 Ruminococcus sp.
TGAAAAATTGATTTTAGATTGTATCCACCGCAAATCCACCACGAGAATGCAAAAATTAAAATCCGTCACTTTTTGTGGCGGATTTTTTGTATTTAGAACCCTCCTGGCTAGGCCGGGGGGTTCAGAAAAGCTTATAGCTATGGGTCTTGAAAAAATAACTCCTTGTGGCAGAAAAACAGATGATGATACAGTTCAAGAATTGAAAACGATGGTTTGGCGATATTTTATGAGTTACTGGAGCAACCGCAGAATCTGTTCGTCGATAGGTGGAATTCCACCGGCTGTAAAACGGCAGAGATTCTATGCTGCACTGTCGGCTGCTGCTTAACTTCAAAATCCTTTCCGAAAATGTGTCAAGTGATATTGACAATTTCATAGTCTGGGCCCTCCTTTCCCGGACTTAATTCTACCACTTTTTCTTTCCCATAGTAAATTCCTCTTCTAAATTCTGCTGTGGAATTTACTTTGGGAATTTACGAACAAAACAACATCATATAACTTTTTTCAAATTTTCTTGACTTTTTCAGTCGATTTTGCTATACTAAAAAAGTAAGGGAAATTGTTTCCTGCTTTGTTTTTTTATATGAATTGAACGACTGATTTTATTATAGTAGGAGGTTATCAGAAACATGATGAAAAAAAATAAAAGGATTCTTGCTTGTCTGGCAGCGGCTGTCATGGTCGTGACGAGCACTGCACTGCCAGTTCCGGTTGCTGCTGCACCGGAGGAATTGATGAACAGCACGTTTGAGGACGGCTATGGAGCGTGGAAAGGCGTCGGTTCGACCATTGAAATTACGTCGGACTATGCACATGGCGGCGGAAAATCGTTGTATGTTTTCGATAGAACAGCAAGCTGGGGGGCACCAAGATGCTCGCTTTCTGGGATTGCTGTACCAGGACAGACGTACAGCTTTTCTGCGTATGCCATGTTTGCGGACGGCAGTGACTACCAAAATATGGCGCTCAAATTGCTTTATACGGACAGTAGCGGACAGGATCAGTATAAGGACGTCAAAAATGTCAGTGCCAAAAAGGGCGAATGGACAGAACTGAGTGGTTCGTTCTCCATTCCGGAGAACGTCTCCAATATCATTTTGTATGTGGAAATGCCCGGAGCTGGCACAGACCAATGTTATTATATTGATGATATTACGGTTAACGGTGAACGGGTAGACGTGCAGTATGAAACGGAATACAGCAATGACTTTGATGATGGTACGGCACAAGGCTGGATAGGAAGGGGTTCTGCTACTGTAGAGGCGACAAATAAGGAGAGCTACAGCGGAGATTACAGCTTGTATATCAGCGGCAGAACACAGCTTTGGAATGGTGCCACAATCAATAAATCTGATATGTTGGAGAGCGGCGGATATTATTCCTTGGGCTGCTATGTTATGTACAATGAGGATAAATGGTCGGATCAGCAGAAATTCTCTATTAACCTGCAATATGATATGGATGGGAAAGAAAACTACTATACCATTGCAACCGTCACTGCCAATAAGGGAGAGTGGACGTATGTCGGTAGTGAACTGACGATTCCAGAAGGTGCTGTCAATTGTTCTGTTTATATTCAAACGGGTTATGTTTCCACACCAGCAGAACAGGATTTGATGGATTTTTATGTAGATGACTGTACAGGGAAACGGCTGCCGGATCCGGCGATTCAGGACAATATTGCTTCTTTGAAGGATGTTTACAGCGATTACTTCAAACTAGGTTGTGCCAGCACAGAGTCCGAATTGACACAGCAGGCGGCAAAAGATTTGATCAACAAACATTATAACAGCCTGACACTTGGCAATGAACTGAAGCCGGAGAGCATTCTGGATCAGGCAGCAAGTATTGCCTATCTGAATCAAAACGGTGACCAGACCCATCCACAGATTTCGCTGAAAGGTGCAGACAAGTTACTGAAATTTGCAGCAGAAAATCACATTCCTGTGCGGGGACATGTTCTGGTATGGCACAGTCAGACCCCTGACTGGTTCTTTAAGGAGAATTATGCAGACGACGGGGCATGGGTGACACCGGAAGTCATGGATCAGCGTCTGGAAAACTATATCAAAATTGTGATGGAAACGCTTGCAACAGAGTATCCGGATGTAGAATTTTATGCATGGGACGTTGTCAATGAGGCTGCTTCTGATGCCGGAACAATACGGGAAGCCGGTTCCAATCATGTCAAAAGCGGACAGTCTGCATGGGTACAGGTTTATGGTGATCAGTCCTACATCATTAAGGCATTTACATATGCCAGAAAATATGCACCAGCAGGCTGTAAACTGTTCTATAATGATTACAATGAATACAGTACTGCAAAGATGAATTACATTGTCAGTGATATTTTGACCCCATTGGTAGAGAAGAATCTGATTGACGGCATGGGAATGCAGTCGCATATTTCGATGAGCACACCGACCATAGAACAGTATCGGAAGGCAATCCAGACCTATTCTGACTTGGGACTGGAAATTCAGATAACGGAGTTGGATGTTTCTCAAAAGTCCAATGCTGCTGCTGATCAACGGAAACTGGCACAGCGGTATCAGGATTGCTTCAAATTGTACAAAGAAATGAAGGACAGCGGTGTCAATTTGAGTGCAGTCGTCATCTGGGGGATTACGGACTCCACTAGCTGGATTGGTGGGTATCCGCTGCTGTTTGACAAGGACTATCAGGCAAAGGATGCATTCTATGCAGTGGCAGACACTGATTCGGAAGTCGCTCAGATTCAGACGATGAATGCTTATCGGTATGACGGTACAGAAAAAGATTTAGAACATGCACTGGAAATACAGACACCGCAGACTTTGCAGCGTCTGAGTGAAAATGATATATATCCATCCGACATGACCTTTAAAGTTGCCTGGAACGAAGACGGCATGGTAGTACGGGTTTACAATGTCGACGCATCTGTAGATAGCATTGCTGTATACGGTAGCACAGAAGAGCAGGAAGGAGAGTTGCTGTCCACTGTAGAAAATACAGGTACAGAGGAATATGTTGATATTTCTGTACCGCTGACAGGAAAGTTGGGCAGTACAGTTTATCTGGATCTTGTTGCAGAGGCTTCCGGCAGTGTTTGGGTAAAGCAAGAGGACGGTTCTCTTATTGATTATTTGTTCCACCATGTTTACACATGGAATGATACAGAATATGCAGCACAGTTGCTGACGAATGGCATTATGACCAAAATGAAGCCAACCTGTGGTATCGTTACCTTGAAGGAGCAGCCGAAGTATGCAGAGGCGGTTAAGGGAACGCCAACTATTGATGGTACAATAGATACAGTTTGGGCG
>DYCW01000107.1 GCA_019417865.1 Ruminococcus sp.
CATCAGTCCCACTGTGCCAATGGAGAGTAAATCCTCCTGCTCCACCTGATTGGCATAATATTTTTTAATAATGTGTGCCACCAGACGCATATTATGCAGAATGAGCTTCTCTCTGGCACTGTTATCGCCATCCTTCATTTTTTGAAAGCATCGCAATTCTTCCTTTTGGGAGAGCGGTTTCCGAAATGCACCGGATGTTTCAACATGCAGGAAAAAACAGATCAAGTTTTGCAGCAGTGTGGATAATAACATAAATACACCCCCATTTTCTCCTCTATTTATATGCCGGCATCAAATTGTCCTATGTCGGTATCAGGAGAAATGAGGGTGATTTCTTTTTGTTTTATGATGTTTATCTGCGTAATAAGAAATGATTCAAGGAAATCAAATCGGTCAGTGTGACGGCATTATCCTGGTTCCAGTCTGCATTTCCTGTTACAATTGCCGTTGTACCGTCCAGCAAATACCGCCGAAACAGCATGGCATCCACAACATTTACACGGTTGTCTCCATTCACATCTCCTTTTGTCGTTTTTTCAGTGGGATCCGTCGGTGTCACATCCCCATAATAATCATTCAGGGAAATGCCATTTGCTCCTAACGCAATCTGGTGATCAAGACTGATGAACTTTCCACCTTCCGTTTGCCAGAGTGCCGGCTCTACCAATGCATATTTGTCTGTATCCCATTTTCCAAAATTATCATAGACCAGTCCGCCGGTATCACCGGAGTTTTCATTAAAGCACCAAAAGGTATGATGAATATGATTTTCAATCATCAAATCCCGCAGTGCCAGCATCCACTTTGTATTGGAGCCATCCGGGTCGTGCTGTTCATCAATAAAACCGCCCCATTCTCCCATGAGAAGCGGTGCAACCTTCTGATCCAGCAGATAAAACCAATTATCATACCAGCAGTCCTTCAGCAGAGATTCCTGTGTGAAACCATCATAAAACCACTTCTGCTGATAAACCAATGGACCGTAATCATGCGGCGAATATACCAGCTGGCTTTGATATTCCCCTAAGTCAATTGGATTTTCCTTTGCACCACGAAAGTTACCGCCCCACCATGTACCATAATAGTATTCTGTATTCGTTGTCCAGTCAATCGCCGGTGCTGTCCAGTCATATCCCTCCTTCGGATAAACTTCAACACCTTCTACCATGACCAACAGGTTTGGATTTTTCCCCAGCACATGTGCTGCCGCACACTCTGCCGCATATTTCCAGTTGTTCGGATCTGTGGTATCATCCCATTTTGCCATCAAACTTGGCACATCTGCTTTGCCGTGTGGCTCATTTTTAAGATCAATCGCCAGAATGGTATCATCATCCTTATAGTAATCTGCCAACCATTCCAATGCTTCAAACCAATCCTCTGTGCTGAATTTGTCTGTATACCAAAGATTCACCTGATGACCAGCAGAGGCTGTTTCGGCACTATGAATGTCAATCATAATCTTAATGCCCAGTTCCCGACACCATGCCACCGCCTGATTCCAGATATCAAAACTATATTTTACTTTTCCGCCAACAACCCCTTCTTCTGTCAGTTCTGGATTGGTCCATTCGTTGACTTTTGGCGTTGCCGGATCAGGATCCCCATTTTTCCACTGCAGCAGCAGCTCTGTCGAAACCGGAACCCGCAGCAGGTTAAAACCATGATCTGCAATTTGTGTCAGCATCTCATGCATATTCTGCGACCATACACCGTCAAAAACCTGACTGCCGACGTTGTAGCCAAACCAATTACAGCCAGTCAACCAAACCGGATTGCCGTTTCTGTCCACAATTTCTGCGTTTTCATTGACATGCAGCCAGTCATCATGCCAGGCATCCGGCTCCGCAGCAGCAGATACTGCCGGAATCACCGCTGCACTGGTTCCAAATAACAGAACAGAACTGGTCAACAGCGAAAGCACCTGCTTCAAAATTTTTATTTTTTTCACGGAATCGCCTCCTTATGATTTTTCTGATTTCATCCTATCACGTTTTTCCTTTTCTGTCAAGAATTTTTGTATGTTTTGTTCAAGATTTTATGATGTCTTTGTTAGCTTGCAATTTTCATTTTATTGTGTTATAATAACAGCAGCGATTTCCAAACAAATCAATAGGGTAACAGGAGGGGGTTGTTTTGAAAAAGATATGGAAATTTCTGTTCAGTCAAAATACGCTGTACATCTTACTCATGCTCATACAGTTGGCATTTCTGGTGCTGTCTGTTCTATTTTTAAATCAGAATTATGCATGGGTATATGGTGCACTACTTCTGTTA
>DYCW01000108.1 GCA_019417865.1 Ruminococcus sp.
GTTATAATATAATAATACAGAAACAGAATTACCGTTAGAATTGCAAATATAATTCCCCCATGTGTTCTTCTCCTCATGTAGATCCACAAAGTTACCCTATTTTTTCTGCTTTCCCTCTACAATATCTTTCTGT
This sequence comes from Ruminococcus sp., assembly GCA_019417865.1. Lineage (GTDB taxonomy): Bacteria > Bacillota > Clostridia > Oscillospirales > Ruminococcaceae > Ruminococcus_C. Next base: position 134 of record DYCW01000108.1, read on the forward strand.
AGAATCGAACCGATCACAGAACCGAACAAACACCGACAGTCAAACCAAAATGACATTCGTTTCACATATTCCCCGTCCAGTTCTGCCTTTTGCTCTACGGTCAACTTGTCTCGTCCGTTCATCTGTGCCCAGCCGAACAGCCCCGGTTTTACCTGATCCGCCCCATTCTCCTGCCGCAGTTCCAACAAATCCGCCTGATTATACAATGCCGGTCTCGGTCCCACAAACGACATATCGCCCCGCAGAATATTCACCAGCTGTGGCAACTCATCCAGACTGGTTTTCCGCAGGAATTTCCCAACTGGTGTAATGTACTTCTCTGGGTTTTCCAGCTCATTCGTGGGAATATTCGCCGGCGTACTCATCCGCATACTGCGGAATTTATACATCCGAAATGTCGCTTCTTTGCCATCTACACGCCTACCCGCACGCTTCTGAGAGAAGATAATGGTACCTGGATCGGAACAGTAAATCAAAATCGCAATGATCAGCATCAAAACAGAAGCCAAACACAATCCCAAAACGCTGACTACGATGTCCAATATCCGCTTTATGTACTTCTGATAGAACATACTGCACAACACCTCTTCCCTATTTCACCACCGCTTCATGCGTTATTTCTCCTCCGCTTATTCGCCACCTTTCCCCTCTTCGTGATGAAAGTCTGGCACGATTTCTTTCAACAGCCGCAAGGTCTCCTCTTGGTCATTCCGCAGAGCGGCATCTTTCAGCTGATGCAGCAACGAGATAAAATTTGTATCATCAAATGCAATTTGCTGTCCGATAAAAATTTGACTGTTTTCGGTTTCCTGTAGCGTCTTCTGCTGTCGATTTTCCTGCTCTGTCAGCAGTTCCTCATGCATCCGTTCCCCTGGACGAGGTCCGATAAAGCGAATCTTTACATCTCGGTATGGTATCTTTCCATAGGCAGAAATCAGATTCTCCGCCAGTGTCAAAATTCGCACCGGTGCCCCCATGTCCAGCACAAAAATCTCGCCGCCCTTTGCCATGGCACTGGCATGTAAAACCAGTGAAACGGCTTCTGGAATCGTCATAAAATAACGAATCATATCCGGATGGGTCACAGTTACTGGCTTTCCGCTCTCAATCTGTTTCCGAAAGAGTGGGATCACGGAGCCATTTGAGCCAAGTACATTGCCAAATCGTGTTGTGATAAACTCCGTCTGCGTGGATCGCTGCGACATATACTGTACAATCATCTCACAGCAGCGTTTTGTGGCACCCATGACATTGACCGGATGCACTGCCTTGTCTGTGGAAATCATGATAAACTTTTCACAGTGAAAGCTGTCTGCCAACGTAGCAAGGTAAAACGTTCCCACCACATTGTTTTTAACCGCCTCCTCCGGACAGGTCTCCATCAACGGCACGTGTTTATGGGCTGCCGCATGAAACACAATCTGCGGATGATATTTTTCAAACAACAACAACAGTTTAGGGTAATCTCTCACAGAGGCAATCTCCACGGAAAGCGGAATTTTACGGTTATATTCAATATACAATTCCTGCTGAATATCATAGACGTTGTTTTCATAGATGTCCACAATAATAACCCGCTTCGGATGATAGGTCATAATCTGCCTTACAATTTCCGAGCCAATGGAACCGCCACCGCCCGTTACCATGCAGATTTTTCCCTTTAGAAAATTCGCCACTTTTTCCCGGTCAAATTTCACGGGTTCTCTACCCAGCAGATCTTCAATTCGCACGTCCTGAATCTGCGGAATGATGTCCTTCTGGAAAAAGAGCTGACTCAGGTGCGGCATGACTTTCACCGGCAGTCTGGTATGGGCACAGATGTCCAAAATGCGTCTGCGATTTCTTTCGTCACAGGACGGAATGGCAAACATAATCATGTCAATTTTCATCTTTTCACACAGTGTGCCAATATCCTCTGTCGTTCCTGCAACCCGTACCCCTTTCACATTTGCATTTTTCTTCAGCGGATCATCATCCACAATACAAATCGGATCGTAAGGAATTGGCGGCGTTTTTGCCGGATCCGCACAGGAACGCTGGATTTCATTTAAAATCAGTTCACATCCACTGCCAGCTCCCACAATCAACAGCCGTTTTCGGGATTCCACCCTTCCCGCATCCGTTAAGATTAAAAATGTACGCCGAAAAATCAATCGAAATGCCACAATGCCGCTCCATGCCAGAACTGCATTCAAAATCAAAAAAGAAACAGGCACCTCCAACCGCAGCAGCAGTACAACAATGCTGCTGAGCAGCTGCCCGACAATCACACCAACAGAACAAGTAATATAATCACGTATATTAAAATATCGCCAAAATACATCATATGCACCGCTGATTTTTAATGTTAAAAAGGTAAAGAAAATGTTCAATGCCATATAGGGAAATAGACCGGAAATATGAATCACCGATTTTCCCAGTATAAAAAAGAAAAAGGAAGTCAAAGCAATACACAAAAAAAGAATGCCGACATCCGCCGCCATTAAAATCAGTTTTCGAGCAGAATATTTCTTCAATCCTATCACCTCATTCTGCTGCATCATCCACGTATTTTCGGTTGTCTCTCACCCAAAGACACACCCTAACCGATTTTCATTCATTGTACCATATTCTTTGCACAATGTCAAGAAATAGCGAGGAAAATCAAAAAAATATGAGAGAAAACAACATAAAATTTCCTCTCATGCAATCTCTTACGGAAAGACTGGAAAACCAAACAAATTGGAAAGTAAAAAATTAGCATGTTTATCGAAAGAAATGATTGCTTTTTACAGTGCGGTATGATATAATAAATGAGATAATGGGTGAAATTTCCCCTTGTACAGTCTTTTATCAATCTCTATGCAGCATATTTTCAAGAGGAAACGGAGGAACAACAATGGATACACAAACCACGCTTTGGTATCGCAGTCCGGCAATGGATTTTGACCATGCCCTGCCAGTCGGAAACGGCAGAATCGGCGGCATGCTGTTCGGTGACCCGGAACGAGAGGTCATTCAGCTCAATGAAGATTCTGTCTGGTCGGGCGGAAAACGGGAACGCAATAATCCGGATGCCTATGAAGGCTTGCAGGAAATCCGAAAGCTGCTCTTAGAAGAGCATATTGGCGAAGCAGAAAAAATTGCCTTTCAAAAAATGCAAGGGGTCACACCAAATGCACGGCATTACATGCCGCTCGGTAATCTACAAATTCACCAAAAACTGCAAGGCAAGGCAAGGCAATATCGCCGCAGCTTGGATCTGGAACAAGCATTGGCAGCCGTACAGTTCACCGTCAATGAGGTCACTTATATTCGAGAGTTATTCGTCTCCTATCCGGATCAGATCATGGTGCTGCACATTGCCGCAGACCAAAAGGGCTGCATTTCCCTTTCTGTCGGCATAGATGGCAGAGAAGACGACTATGATGACTGCCGTCCTTGTGCCCCCAATACCATCCTCTATACCGGTGGTACCGGCGGCAGAAACGGCATTGGGTTTGCTGTTGCACTGACGGGCAAACAAACCGGTGGAACCATGCGGACGCTTGGCGGTCAACTGGTAATTGAACAAGCAGATGAAGTCACGCTGTTGCTTTCTGTGGCAACTAGCTTCTACCATGGGGAAGATTATGCAGAAGCCGCACGCATGGATGTTGCCTATGCACAGGACTGCACCTATGAAAAGCTGCTCTATCGTCACTTGAGTGACTATCAAAAGCTGTTCCGCCGGGTACGGCTCGTCCTGCCGGATAACAGCGAAGGGAATAGTACGTTGCCCACAGATGAACGCTTACAACGATTGCGGGGCGATGAAGGCGACCACAAGGAATGCAAGCTGCAAATCCATGACGGCCATCTGGCTGTTTTATACTTCAACTATGGCAGATATCTGATGATTGCCGGCAGCCGTCCCGGTTCCCAACCCATGAATATGCAAGGTATCTGGAATCAGGATATGCATCCAGCATGGGGAAGCCGCTATACCGTCAATGTCAACACACAAATGAACTACTGGCCGGCAGAGGTTTGCAATCTATCAGAATGTCATCTGCCGCTGTTCGATCTGCTCAGCAGAATACAGGAATCCGGTCGAAAAACAGCCAAAGAAATGTATCACTGCCGTGGCTTTGTCTGCCATCACAGCACCGATCTGTGGGGGGACACCGCACCACAGGATTTGTGTATGCCTGCCACCATCTGGCCAATGGGGGCAGCGTGGCTCTGCCTGCACGTTTTTGAACACTATGCCTTCACACAGGATCAGGACTTTTTATCTGCCCATTACGACTTAATGCGGGATGCAGCTCTGTTCTTTGTGGATTATCTTATAAAAAATAAAAATGGAGAACTCGTCACCGCTCCTTCCGTTTCGCCGGAAAACACCTATCGCACTGCAAGCGGTGAAACGGGCAGTCTTTGTATCGGTCCAACTATGGATATGGAAATCATCACAGTCCTGTTCCAGAATGTCATAGAAAGTAGCCGGATTTTGCAGCGGGATGCTGCATTTGCACAGACACTCTCCGATTTACTTCCGCATCTGCCCAAAATTAAAATCGGACGCTACGGACAGATTCAAGAGTGGACAGAGGACTATGAAGAAGTGGACATCGGTCACCGCCATATTTCTCATCTGTTTGGTCTGTATCCGGCACATCTGATTGACCCACACCAGACCCCACAGCTCAGCAAGGCTGCCCGTGCAACTTTGATTCGCCGCTTGATTCACGGCGACAACCACACCGGCTGGAGTCGTGCTTGGATTATGAATATGTGGGCAAGACTGCTGGACGGTAGAATGGCATATGAAAACCTGCAACAGCTGCTGACATGGTCAACCAATCCCAACTTGCTGGATTCCCACCCGCCGTTCCAGATTGACGGCAACTTCGGTGGTCTGGCTGCCATTGCAGAATGTCTTCTGCAAAGCCATGCGAATGAATTGAACTTACTGCCCGCCCTGCCAGCAGAGTGGACAGAAGGCAGTGTAAACGGTCTGCGGGCAAGAGGCGGCTTTGAAGTCAGTATGCAGTGGGCAAATGGCAGCCTGCAAACGGCTTCCATTCTGTCCCTCAGCGGCAACGTCTGCCGCCTGCGGTGCAATGCCATTGCCAGCGTTACTTGTGAGCAAAAACCAGTGGATGCCATCATGGACGGCGAAATCATTCAATTCGACACCATCAAAGGACATACGTATACAGTACGTACATAATTTATTTTTCTGTTTCCCATGCTACAAAAAGAAACACAAAGGAGGAACCTGCATGAAACGAATGGGGGCAGTCTTTTTCACTCTGCTCTGCTTTTTCTCTATGACAGGCTGCCAAAACATACAGCAATATGCAGAGGTACAGCCCTCGCCAGTTACTTCGTCAGAGACAACCATTGAAACAACGGCACCAGCTGCTGTCACTGCTGCTACTTCTATGACCACCATAAAAGGTCCCTCCTATCCGCAGGAAACCATACAATCTCCTGTCAGCATGGAAATGCCCGCAGAGGTGTGGGT
>DYCW01000109.1 GCA_019417865.1 Ruminococcus sp.
TCTTAATCAGTTGAACTTTTTTAAATAAGGTACAAGAAATAATATGAATACAGTAGATCATTCTAAGTCAGTTTGGCAAGATCCTAAGAAACAACAAGAAAAAGTATTGCGGCTCTATTCGCCTGCATCTGAAAAAATCATGTTGACTTTTAATCCGCTTAGGATGTCTCATGAACCAGATTGGAATCCACGGTGGGAGGATTGGAGTTGTTATTACAATCCTTTGGTGGTTTATAGGCAGGATTATGATAAGTTACTGCTTCCATATCTCAAACAAATTTATCCAACCAAAGATGCTTTTGATGGTACGCCAGAAGTTTGTTTTGATGTATGTTTTGATAATTGGATTGGCATCGCAGATTGGAATAAAATAATCGCTGCGGTTGAAAATGATTTGGATACCATGGAACCAGAAATAAAAAGCTTTTATGAAGCATGGCTTGCGTGGCTGAAAGAGGCATTGTGTTATACTACTATCATTGTCGTAGAAGGAAATCAATAAAAAGGTGCGTGGTGAAGATGGAAAATCAAGTTTTTCAGCAGGATCGCAGTCAAAATGTAGAAAGTGACCTTGTGTTTGCAATGCAGCTGTTCATGAAAGAAAAGTGCAAAATGCCGGATAGAGAAACAGCGATTGCTATAATGAAAAAGCATCTTGGCAATGATTTGGATTTTAGCGATGATAAGGGTAACAGTATTATTTTTTCGGTAAATCAATATAAAATGACATATGAAACGGGCACAATTGCACCGATATTGATGATTACAGATTGTTGTGAAACAGATCATGAAAAAATAGATGCATTTATCAGAAGTCAGATGTGGGATTGTCCAGAACATGAGCAAATTTTATCGCAATGTAATTATCAGGTTGTTGCAGTTGATATGCTTGCAGATATGATGGATTATCAGGATCGTGCGGAAATGCTGATGAATTATATGGAAGCCTTGGTGGAATTGTATCCAACATGCGAAGCCGTGTATATGAAAAATTCCGGAAAAATGTTTGCAGCAGATAAAATTCGCAATCATACCATTCCGAAAGAAGATCGATTTGTTTATTTTACAGTAAATGTTAGATTTTTTAATATACAGGATACAGATGATATGATTGTTGATACATTGGGGATGCATTTGCTGTCTCTGCCGGATTTACAGTATCATTTTCATGGGGTAGACCCCAATGCAGTTGTCAATCATGCTTACAATGTACTCTCTTATCTGTTTGCAAACGACAATCCCATTCAGGATCATGACACCATAGATGGAATAATGGGGGAACAGTGGCATTGTCATTATGAAGGTGCACTGATCCAGCCTGTAAGGGAAGTAATTGATATTGATATGAATGCGTTTGCATCGGGAAATCGTGAAGATATGGAATAGTTATGTAAAAATAGGAGCAGCTGCAAGATAGAAATGCAGCTGCTCTTTTTGATTCATATTGCAAATAAATCTGGAAAAATGGAAAGGCTTCTCTGTAAAATGCCGTTCATGTACGCAATTAGGATACCATAGTTGGTGAATGGAATGCCGGCTTCTGCTGCAAGTTGTTCCCGATACTGTACCACCCGAGGTTGCAGCATACAACCACCACAATGTACGATTAGTTTATATGATTGTAGATCAGTTGGAAAAGATGCACCGGAAGTCAGCGAAAAATGTAGTGCTTTCTTTGTATAGGCTTGTATCCAGTTCGGCAGTTTTACCGCTCCAATATCGTTGCATTGTCGGTGATGCGTGCAGCCCTCTGCAATCAAAATACAATCTTGTTCTTGCAGCGTTTCCAGCGTTTTTGCTGCCAACGCTGCCTTTTGCAGTACGCCGTTATATCTGGCATATAAAATGGAAAAGGAAGTGAGTGCGATTTCCGGCGGAACGATACGGTTCACTTCCGCAAACGCCTGACTGTCTGTTACCACCAGCTTCGGCGGCTGTTTTAGATTTTGCAGCAGAAAGGAAAGTTGTGCCGGTTGCACAACTAGACAGACGGCTTCCTTGTCCAAAATGGAACGGATTGCCTGTACCTGCGGGAGAATCATCCGCCCTTTCGGGGCAGATTCATCAATCGGTGTCACCAGAACCACAACATCTTCTTTTTGTACAAAATCACCAAGCAGGGAAGGTTCTGTTTCCGGTGCTTGTCTTTGATAACTGGCAGCAAGCAATTCTTTCAGCTCTTCTATCTGAAATCCTGTCTTTGCACTGACGGCAATCGCAGATACAGGGAGTTGTTCTGGCATGGAAATATCACATTTGTTATATGCTTCGATAAAAGGAATGTGTTGTTTTTGCAGCGTGGTTTCCAGCTTCTGTTCCAATTCTGTTTTTCCTTCTGTGCTGTCTATGACGACAACAGCGAGATCGGTACGCTGTAGCATCTCCTGTGTCTTTTGCATCCGCAGCGAACCCAGTTCGCCGGTGTCATCCAGCCCTGGTGTATCGATGATAACAACTGCCCCCAATGGCAGCAGTTCCATTGCCTTTCGGACAGGGTCTGTGGTAGTTCCTTTTACGGGGGATACGATGGACATTGTTTGATTGGTAATTGCATTCACCAGACTGGATTTTCCGGCGTTGCGTTTGCCGAAAAAGACAATGTGAATCCGATCTGCACTGGGGGTTTCATTGCGTGTTGCTTCCATAATGGACTCCTTTCAGAATCGAAAATCTCGTTTGCCTGCCACCATTTCTGCAATATGTGCTGCTGCAATGGCACGTACTTTTTCATTGGGAATGTTTTGTAACTCTTTTTGAATCAAGGTTTTTCCGATTGCACAAGTTTCTGGTTTTGCATAGTCCTCTAAATACTCATTCAATGTCATCAACGCATTTGGATGGCAGCAGTTCTGAATTTGCCCACTCTTACAGAGCGACATAAACCGGTCGCCGGTTCTGCCCTCTCGGTAACATGCTGTACAGAAACTTGGAATATACCCCAGTTCCATCAGCCAACGTACCACCTCATCCAGTGTTCGTTGATCGCTGACATCGAACTGTGCAGAATTTTCTTCTTCTGTTTCCGGTGTATCATAGCCGCCCACACTGGTACAGGATGCTCCGCTGATTTGAGAAATGCCCAGCTGCAATGCCCGTTCTCGAACGGCTTTTCCCTCTCTGGTGGAGATAATCATGCCGGTATAGGGCACTGCAATCCGCAGAATGGTACAGATTTTGAAAAATATGTTATCATTGATGCTGTTGTCAAATGCAGTTGGATCAATGTCATCGGCACGCTTAATTCTGGGAACGCTGATGGTGTGTGGTCCAACCCCGTAAGTTGCTTCCAGGTGTTCGGCATGCATGAGCAAACCGGCAAGTTCATAGGGATATGTCTGTAAACCGAACAGGACGCCCAATCCGACATCATCAATCCCGCCCTGCATGGCACGATCCATTGCCTCTGTATGATAGGCATAGTCATGCTTTGGCCCTGCGGGATGCAGTTTCTCATACTGTTCTTTGTGATAGGTTTCCTGGAAGAGAATATAGGTGCCGATTCCAGCATCATGCAGTTTTCGGTAGTTCTCTACTGTGGTTGCAGCAATGTTGACATTCACACGCCGGATGGCACCGTTTTTATGTTGAATGCCGTAGATGGTTTGAATGGATTCTAAAATATATTCAATGGGGTTGTGTATCGGATCTTCGCCAGCCTCCAGAGCCAGCCGTTTGTGTCCCATATCCTGTAGTGCAATTACTTCTTTCTGGATTTCCTCCTGTGTGAGCTTTTTTCGGCAGATATGCTTATTTTTGATATGATACGGGCAGTAAACACAGCTGTTCACGCAGTAATTGGAGAGATAAAGTGGTGCAAATAAAACAATCCGCTTTCCATAGTAATCCAGCTTAATTTTTTCTGCTAATTGATAGAGTTCCTTCCAGATTGCTTCCTCTGGACAAGCAAGCAAAACAGAGGCTTCTCGATGGGTCAGTCCTTTTTGTAATTTTGCTTTTTCTAAAATCTCCTGTATGAGTGGAAAATTCGTTTTATTTTCCTGTGCATACGAGAGAGTTTGCATGATTTCTTCATGGCAGAGAAATTCTGCTGCCTTTGTGGAATTGGGAAGATACATGTTTCGTTCGTCACCTTTTTTCGATAAATTCCAGTCGGTTTGCAGACTGTGATTTTATTATAGCACGCTCGTTTTTCTTTGTCAATGCACTGGATTCTCAATTGCAAATAATTGGTATTTTTTCAAGCGAATACATGAAATAGAAACAAAATTTATGAAAAATTCAGTTGACATGTTATAGTGATTATGGTACAATAAAAAAGACATACGTACAAACAATTTGTGAGATTTGTAGAAAGGATTTGTTCATTATGAAGCTGAAAAAGAAAACACAGCGTCTGGTTGCAGGGATTGCAGCGGTGGTCATGGCTGCCGGTGCAATCACCGTTTCTGTTCCAACGCTGACTACAGATGCAGATTCGGATTTGGGGCTGGATAATTACGCAAAGTTGCTGCAATATTCTCTTTATTTTTATGATGCCAATATGTGCGGCAGTGATGTCGGAGAAAGCAGTGCCTTTAGTTGGAGAGACGACTGTCATACAGAAAATATCGTATCTGGTGGATTCCATGATGCAGGCGACGGTATTCAGTGTGGTTTGTCCACTGGTTTTACTGCTTCTACGATGGGCTGGATGTACTATGAATATGGAGAGCAGTTTGACAAAACGGGTACGACACAGCATTATAAGGTTCTAATGGATCGTTTTTGTAAGCTGTTTAAAGATTCCACGACCTTGTCTTCAGATGGAGAAGTAACCTCTCTGGTCTATGAGATGGGGGATGATGGAAAAGACCATGGCGAATGGCTGCCGCCGGAATTGATGGGTAGCTATGGCAGTGATCAGACCTATTCTACTTCAAATAGTGCAAGTAACGTGGCTGCTCAGTATGCTGCTGCATTGGCACAGAATTATATCAATTTTGGCAAGGAAGAAGATCTGACTTATGCAACAGCATTGTATAATTTCGCAACAAAGTATCGTAAAGTGGAGTACAATCAGAGTACTTATTCGGAACAGTTTGAAAACTGTCAGGATGATATTTCTTGGGCAGCTGGCTGGATGTATCTGGCGACAAAGGAAGATGGCTATCTTCAAGAAAATGCAAAATATACCAGTTGCAGTTCCAACTGGACGGATGACTATTTTTATGGAAATGTGAAGCTTGGTGCTGCCATTATCAATGCGGAAATCACAGGAAACTGGAGCTATGTTACCAATTATATTGATCAGAAGGTCAATGCCAACCAAAATCAGTTCTATGTTATGAACTCTTGGGGCAGTGCAAGACATAATACGCTGATGCAGATCTGTGCAATGGTTACAACAAAATACAAAGAAGCATCTGGTAAAGACTACGCTGCATGGTGCCAGAAGCAGATGAACATGATTCTCGGTGATAACAATGCAAATGTTTGCTTGGTTGTTGGTTACAATGATCGTTCTGCAACGTCTCCGCATCACCGTGCTGCTTCGAATCTTCAGAGTGGTTCCTACGATGGATGGAATGCATATAATAGTTGGGACGGCGACTATGCTTCCAGCGGCGGACATACTTTATATGGTGCGTTATGTGGGGGTCCGACAAGCTCTGACTTTACCACTTATCAACATACTGCAAAGGATGCCGCTTCTAACGAAGTCGCATTGGACTATCAGGTTGGTCTGGTTGGTGCAGCAGCTGGTCTTTATGCTTATTATAATACAGG
>DYCW01000011.1 GCA_019417865.1 Ruminococcus sp.
GCATTTTTGAAAAACTGCTGCACCGAAAAACGTTTTATTTCGCCGTTCGGCGGATCAACCAAACGCATAATCTAAAAAATTTATGAAAAGGAGTCTTTTATTATGCCACAATTACAACTGAAAGACGGCAGCATTCGAGAATTTACGTCCGGTCAGTCTGCTGCAGAAATCGTAAAAGGAATCGGAATGGGTCTATACAAAGCAGCCTGTTGTGTGAAAATCAATGGCGAAGTCTGTGACCTCCGTACAAAGTTGACAGAGGATTGCACGTTTGAAGTCCTCACCTTTGATGATCCAGACGGGAAGAAAACCTTTTGGCACACCGCCTCTCATGTGTTGGCACAGGCGGTAAAGCGGCTGTATCCAAGTGCAAAGCTTGCCATCGGTCCAGCAATTGACAACGGTTTTTACTATGATTTTGATGTAGAAAAGCCGTTTTCTGCCGAAGAACTGCGGAAAATTGAAGCCGAGATGAAGAAGATCGTCAAGGAAAATGTAGAACTCGAACAGTTTACCCTGTCGCCAGAGGAGGCAATTGCCTTCCTGAAGGAACAGGAGGAACCGTATAAGGTAGAGCTCTGCGAAGAACATGCTGGCAAGGGAGAACCGATTTCCTTCTACCGCCAGGGCGATTTTACCGATTTATGTGCCGGCCCGCACCTGATGAAAACTGGTGTGATTAAGGCATTTAAGCTGTTGTCCTGTACGGGTGCCTATTGGAGAGGTTCGGAAAAGAACAAAATGCTCTCCCGTGTCTATGCCGTTGCCTTCCCGAAGGCTTCTATGCTGGAAGAACACCTGAAGCAGCTCGAAGAAGCAAAAATGCGTGACCACAATAAGCTGGGTAGAGAGCTGGAATACTTCACCACTGTAGATGTAGTTGGTCAAGGTCTGCCGGTGTTGCTGCCGAAGGGTGCAAGAGTCGTACAGTTGCTGCAACGCTGGGTGGAAGATGTCGAACAGGCAAAGGGGTGTCTGCTGACAAAAACGCCGCTGATGGCAAAACGGGAATTTTATAAGATTTCTGGTCACTGGGATCACTATCTGGACGGCATGTTCATTCTGGGCGATCCATATGATGAGACAAAGGAATGTTTTGCCCTGCGTCCGATGACTTGCCCGTTCCAGTATCAAGTTTATTTGAACAGAGCCCGTTCCTATCGGGATTTGCCGATGCGTCTGGTAGAGACTTCTACCCTGTTCCGCAATGAGGACAGCGGCGAAATGCACGGTTTGATTCGTGTTCGACAGTTTACCATCTCGGAGGGACACTATATTCTGCGTCCGGATCAGTTGGAAGAAGAGTTCAAGGGGTGTCTGGAGCTGGCAAAATATATGTTGGATACGGTTGGACTGCTGGAAGATTGTACCTTCCGGTTCTCGCAGTGGGATCCGGCAAACCCGAACAACAAGTATGAGGGGACTGCGGAACAGTGGGAAGAAGCACAGCGTGCTATGGGGAACATTCTGGATCACCTTGGTCTGGATTATACCATTGGGATAGATGAAGCGGCTTTCTATGGGCCGAAGTTGGACATTCAGTATAAGAATGTTTACGGCAAAGAAGATACACTGGTTACCATTCAGATTGATATGCTGCTGGCACAGCGGTTTGGGATGTACTATACGGATACAGATGGCCAGAAAAAGTTGCCGTACATTATTCATAGAACCTCTCTGGGCTGCTATGAGCGGACGCTTGCGTATATGATTGAGCATTTTGCGGGTGCATTGCCGTTGTGGGTGGCACCGGAGCAGGTACGGCTGATTCCAATTGCAGACCGGCATTTGGATTATACCTATGAGGTGCTGCATCAGTTGCAAGCAGCTGGTTTGCGTTGCGAGGTAGACGGCAGAGCAGAAAAGGTTGGCTATAAGATTCGGCAGGCAGTGATGGAGAAAGTGCCGTATATGCTTACCATCGGTGACAACGAAGTAGAACAGAAAACCGTTGCCGTTCGTTCCAGAAAGAATGGCGATCTGGGTAGCATGACGACACCGGAATTGTTGGCAAAGCTGAAGGAAGAAGTGGAAACCAAGGCAAAGTAAGGGAAATGATGCCACGTATTTGCCAGTCTGGCAAAATAAAATCGCCATACTATTAAAGTGAAAAAACGGAATTTATCAAACAGGAGCGGCTGTATCCATACAATGGTATAGCCGCTCTTATTTAATCTGTATATTTTTTATAAAAATAAAAAGAAAAAAGTAGCAATTTTTACGATTGACAAAGGAAGGAAATCATGCTATAATATTGTTATTGAGAGAAGCGTATTTTTAAAAGAAGGTGGTAATAAAAAATAGAAATGACAGCATACGTATCTTTGTTAGATAAGGAAATGGAGGAAAGAATATGAAGAATGGAAAAAGACATATGGCAGCTGCTTTTGCTGTGATGCTTACCGCAGCGATGGCAGGGGGGATGTCGGTTTCGGCGGATAGTGTACGATATGGAGATATTAACAATGATGGGGCTGTTAGCTTGATAGATTGTATCTGCCTCAATAAGTATCTAAAGGGAAGATGCGATCTTTTGAATTATGAGACAGCAGATGTAAATTGCAGCAATACGATTGATATCGTGGATTCTGAAATTTTGACTGCCTATGCAATAGGAACGATTAAAACGTTGCCCTATTTGCAGTGAGAAAGGAGAAAATGATGTTACGTTTCAAATACATGACGAAAAAACTGGTAGCCGTCGTTGCGGCTTTTGTGATGGCTTTTTTGGGTATGGCAAGCTGTATGACGGCGGATGCATTTTATGAACATCAGGGCTATGAGGTGTATAATTATGAAACAAAAGAAACAAGCAAGTATGTCTTAAGGGTAGATCTTCCTATTTATGATGGAAATGGTGGAACGACACGTGCTGGTTTGATTGATGACCGTGTTCCGGATACGGATGTATCTGTTGTAAGATTAGAAGCAAGTGGACATATATCTTCTGGTTTTATTATTGATAATCATATTATTGCAACAGCTGCACATTGTGTGTACAATTATGAGGATAAACATTATAATGAAAATATGAGAGTGGATATTTATAATGAAGACTGTACAAGTATTTTAAAAACAGTTTACCCAAAAGAAGTACATTTGTCTCTAGGATATTTAAATAATAAAGATTTTCAATATGATTATGCACTGCTCTATGTAGAAGAAGATTTATCAGAGTATGGTATGTTTTCGCTTGGTGTGGCAATGGATGATTTTATGACAAGTAATAGCCCAGTAACAATAAGTGGTTTTCCTGGAACTTTTGGAACACTTAAAAGGTACAAAGGAACTGGAAATATTGTCTCTATATCTTCTGAATTAGCTGACCGCCAGATTCAATGTACCGCATATGCAAGTCCTGGGGATAGCGGAGGACCAATGTATTTTGAGCAAACATTTAACGGCGAAACATACAGAACAGTAATAGGAATCTGGACTACTTATGGTGGCGGTAATTTTTATGGAACAAGAATTACTTCAACACTTTTAGTATTCTATTACAATAATGAACGTATAGGCAGTACAGTTTCGTAAGCGAAAGGAGGAATTTTTATGAAAAAGAAAAAATGGATTGCAATTCTTGCTGGTGCGGCTCTTGCAGGCAGCTTATTAACGGCAATGCCAGTCAGTGCGTTGTATCAGATTACCGTTGAGGTGCCGAGTGGCTATGAGCAGTTCGATGATAAGGGGACTTTGGATTGGGTAACAAAAGACGGTTACTATCCGGCTTATCGAAAAAGTGATAAGCATTCAAATATCGTTGTTTTAAGTGATTATCGGTGCAATGTTCTGGACTTGGCAATTCCGCCGGAAAAAATTGCAGCGTACAGAGAACTGGAAACCAAGTATGCAGACTTTTTTGCTTCGTTTGACCAATCGCATGAAAATACACTGAATGATGTGTTGTATGTGAAATTGTGGGATAGTTTGGACGAGGACGGCAATTTGATAAAAGACCCGACGAAAGTGGAGAGTAAGCAGGGCATTGTACGAAAAATGTGCCAGACGCTGCGGGAAGCAGAGGTAATAGAATCTGCGGAATATTATCCTTATTATGCACAGCTTTTGCAAGGGTCTTATGATGGCGTGATGATCATTCAAAATGTTCCACAAACAGAACAGGAACAGCTTCTTGCTACCCTTCAGCAATTGGGATATGAAGATGCAAAGATTTCTTGGAGTAATGCAAGTTCATTATATTATGCAAATGCAAGTGCATTTAGAGATGGAACAGGTGTATTTGCAGATACAGAGGAGATCTTTGCAGCAGCAGAAGCAGTAGAAGCGAATTATGAGGGTGCCATCGCAAAACCGTCTGCAATATTTTTAGGAGATGCCTCTACCAATGGTGCATCCGCAGTGGATATGATGACGCAGCCATTGATCTCTTATGGTGATCCAGACAACGACGGCAATGTTTCCGTAGAAGATGCAGTGGCAGTTCTAACCTACTACGCACAGCAGTCTGCTGGACTGGAAGCAAAGCTGACCCAGGCAGCGGATACAGAAGAAACCGCCTTTTTAGCAGCCGATGTGGACGGTGACGGACAAATTACCGTAGAGGATGCGGTGGCAATTCTGACCTACTATGCACAGAAGTCCGCTGGTTTGGATGCTGCGTGGTGATCATAAAACTTTAATATACAACAGTACGATACACCGTGTGCTCTTTGCGTGCGGTGTATTTTTTTCAAAATCCCCTTGACAAATTCATTTCAATATGATATCATAATAATATCACCAGAGTGGTGAGAAAAACAAGGAGGGTATGGACATGACACAAAATCGAAAAGAAATTACGGAAAAAGAACTGCATGCAAAAAGCGGCTTTCTGGTGCTGGGGTTGACCATTCTGGGTTACCTGGTTTCTATTGCCGTATTTATCTGGAGTATCTTCCAGATATCAGAGGAACAATTTGCATTGGGCGGCATTTTGATGGCAGTAAGTATTCTGGCATGGTGTGCATTGATTCTGCCGCTTGCCGGATTGAAGGTTGTACCGCCCAATGAAGCACGGGTATTCACCCTGTTTGGTGTGTATTATGGTACGATTCGGAAGGCTGGATTTTTCTTTGTAAATCCGTTCTGTACAACTTTCAGCCCAACCTATCAAGAGGAAAAACAGCATGCTATGCAGGAGACAACTGCTGCGTTGAAAAAAGGCTCGCTCCCCTCTTCTGCCCTGCAAAGCAACAGCTTAAAGAAAACCATTTCTCTGAAAACACAGACGCTGAATAACGAACGGCAAAAGGTCAATGATGTATTGGGTAATCCGGTTGTAATTGGAGCCGTTGTGATCTGGCATGTGCAGAATGCCACACAGGCAGTATTTGCAGTAGAAAATTACAAGGAGTACCTGAGCATACAGACAGACTCTACGATTCGAAATATTGCCCGTTTGTATCCATATGATGTATTTGATGACGAGGAGGAAGATGCCGCAAAGGAGAAAACGCTGCGGGGCAGTGCCATAGAAATTGCAGCCCAGATGCAGACAGAGCTGCAAAAACGTGTGGCGGATGCCGGACTTGTCATTGAAGAAGTTCGGATTACGCACCTTGCCTATGCAGAAGAAATTGCAGCAGCCATGTTACAGCGTCAGCAGGCGGTTGCCATCATTGCCGCACGGCAGAAAATTGTAGACGGTGCCGTCGGTATGGTAAAAATGGCAATCGATAAGCTGAGTGAGGATGAGATTGTTGTGCTGGATGAGGAACGAAAGGCAGCCATGGTTTCCAATTTGCTGGTGGTACTTTGCGGCAATAAGGACGCACAGCCAATTGTAAATAGCGGTAGTATTTATTAAGGAAGACGTGTGTTTCACGAACCAGTTTTATTTGCTGGTATGATTGATGATTGGCAGCGATAGAACATACTTCTATATCAGCCATATTTATAAAAGAAAAGAGGGAAAACGTGGCAGAACTCGAAAAAAAGGAACTACAGCTGCAAGAACGGCTGGCACGCATACAGGAAATGGAGCGGGAGATTCTGCAACGGGAAAAGGCAGTCAAAAACAAGGAATCTGCTAAAAAACAGGTATTGCTTCGACTGTCCCCCAGCCTGTGGGAAGAAATTGCAGCTTGGGCGGAAGCAGACTTTCGTTCCATTAACGGACAGATTGAATATCTGTTGCATGAAGCAGTTGAGCAGCGGAAAAAGAAATCCTGAGGGTTCGCAGCTCCTGCTGGAATCATAAGAAAAGAAAAAGCACACCCGTTGCGGCATGTCCGCCGCTGGGTGTGCTTTTTTAACTGTACTATAAGAAAGATACCACCAACGAGTGTCGGATTCGTTTTGTGTGTATCAATCGGAATACTAACGGGGTGGGTCTGAATGGTTTTTATTCGTATGGATATTTTTTCGCGAAAAAAGTTAAATATTCAACAATTACTTGCTCTTGATAGCAGCCTGTGCAGCAGCCAGTCTTGCGATCGGCACACGATACGGTGAGCAGGAAACATAGTCCAGACCGATTTCGTGGCAGAACTCAACGGAGGTCGGGTCACCGCCGTGCTCACCGCAGATACCGCAGTGCAGCTTGTCATTCTCCGGCTTGCCCAGCTCAATTGCCATCTTCATCAGCTTACCAACGCCAGTCTGATCCAGCTTTGCAAACGGATCGTTTTCGAAGATCTTAGCGTCATAGTAAGCACCCAGGAACTTGCCTGCGTCATCACGGGAGAAGCCATAGGTCATCTGTGTCAGGTCATTGGTACCGAAGCAGAAGAAGTCAGCTTCCTTTGCGATTTCGTCAGCTGTCAGTGCAGCTCTTGGGATTTCAATCATTGTACCTACTTCATAATCCAGCTCTACGCCAGCTTCTGCGATAACAGCGTCCGCAGTCTCAACAACGAACTTCTTGACATACTTCAGTTCCTTGACATCGCCAACCAGCGGGATCATGATTTCCGGCTTGACATTCCAATCCGGATGTGCCTTCTTTACGTTGATGGCAGCCTTGATAACAGCCTTTGTCTGCATCTTAGCAATTTCCGGATACGTAACAGCCAGACGGCAGCCACGATGTCCCATCATCGGGTTGAACTCGTGCAGAGACGCAATGATGGTCTTAATCTGTTCTACTGTCTTGCCCTGTGCGTCAGCCAGTTTCTTGATGTCTTCTTCTTCGGTCGGTACGAATTCGTGGAGCGGCGGATCCAGGAAACGAATGGTAACCGGGGTACCTTCCAGTGCTTCGTACAGTGCCTCGAAGTCACTCTGCTGCATCGGTTCAATTTTTGCCAGTGCAGCTTCTCTTTCTTCTACTGTATCAGAGCAGATCATCTCACGGAATGCAGCGATACGGTCAGCTTCAAAGAACATATGTTCTGTCCGGCACAGACCAATACCTTCTGCACCCAGCTCCCGTGCCTTCTTTGCATCAGCCGGTGTATCTGCATTGGTGCGAACCTTCAGAACTCTGTACTTGTCTGCCCAGCTCATAACTCTGCCGAATTCGCCAGCGATAGAAGCATCCACAGTCGGGATAATTCCCTCGTAGATGTTACCGGTAGAACCATCGATCGAGATGTAATCTCCCTCGTGGAACTCCTTGCCAGCCAAGGTGAATACCTTGTTTTCTTCGTCCATTGCAATTTCAGAGCAGCCGGATACACAGCAGGTACCCATACCACGTGCAACAACAGCAGCATGCGATGTCATACCGCCACGAACGGTCAGGATACCCTGAGAAGCCTTCATACCGGTAATATCTTCCGGAGAGGTTTCCAGACGAACCAGAACAACCTTTTCGCCCTTGTTGTTCCAAGCTTCTGCATCATCTGCGGTGAATACAACCTTACCGCAAGCAGCACCAGGAGATGCCCCCAAGCCCTTGCCCAGCGGTGTAGCGGCCTTCAATGCCTTTGCATCAAACTGCGGGTGCAGCAGAGTGTCTAAGTTTCTCGGATCGATCATCAGAACAGCTTCTTCTTCTGTTCTCATGCCTTCGTCTACCAGATCGCAGGCAATCTTCAGTGCAGCCTGTGCGGTTCTCTTACCGTTTCTGGTCTGGAGCATGTACAGCTTACCGTGTTCTACGGTGAACTCCATGTCCTGCATATCTCTGTAGTGGTTCTCCAGAATACTGCAAACTTCCTTGAACTGTGCGAATGCTTCTGGGAACTTGGTTTCCATTTCTGTGATGTGCATCGGGGTACGAACGCCGGCAACAACGTCTTCGCCCTGTGCGTTGGTCAGGAATTCGCCGAACAGACCCTTTGCACCAGTAGCCGGGTCACGGGTAAAGGCAACACCAGTACCGCAGTCATCGCCCATGTTACCGAATGCCATGCTCTGTACGTTAACAGCAGTACCCCAAGAATACGGGATATCGTTGTCACGGCGATATACGTTTGCTCTCGGGTTGTCCCAGCTGCGGAATACTGCCTTGATGGCACCCATCAGCTGTTCCTTCGGATCAGACGGGAAGTCTGCACCGATCTTTTCCTTATACTCTGCCTTGAACTGGTTTGCCAGTTCCTTCAGGTCGTCAGCGGTCAGTTCCACGTCCTGTGTTACGCCTCTGTCAGCCTTCATCTTGTCGATGAGTTCTTCAAAATACTTCTTGCCGACTTCCATAACAACGTCGGAGTACATCTGAATGAATCTTCTGTAGCAGTCCCATGCCCATCTCGGGTTGCCAGACTGGGTTGCGA
>DYCW01000110.1 GCA_019417865.1 Ruminococcus sp.
GCTCTCTATCTTATTGAATATGGTAAAAAATAATGCATATACAATGTTGGTTTTAGATGAAATCATGGCTTGTATTTCAGCCGGTTTTCTAACTGTAGAAATGGTACTGGATTTTTTGCACAAACTACCGGATACGCTGGAAGTGATTCTGACAGGCAGAAATCCAGATGTACGTTTGTTAGAACAAGCCGATTATATTTCTGAGATACAAAACAGAAAGCATCCCTATGAAAAACACATTGCAGCCAGAAAGGGAATTGAATTTTAATGGGGAAGTTGCTTTACAAGTGGAAACAGATGTGCTATAATGAATGATACCTTTTATGAATAGAAACAATCAGGGTGTCAATTTGAAATGTACCACTATTAAAATAGAAGTATTTTTAATATAAAAGGGAGCGGAGATTATGCAATTGCTCTTTCTTCGGCACAGTCTGACAATTGGAAACTTAGAACATCGTTACATCGGATGCCGGACAGATGAACCACTTTGTTCTGAAGGGATCATTTTGATAGATCGACAGGCTTCTATTTTGCAGAAATACAAACCAGATTTATTATTCGTCAGTCCGATGCTTCGTTGTCAGGAAACCGCTGCACGATTATTTCCAAATATCGCTCAAAAAATTGTGTCTGATTTCAGAGAATGTGATTTTGGGCAGTTTGAGGGAAAGAATTACCTGGAACTTTCCGGTAATGTTGCTTATCAAGCATGGATTGACAGTGGCGGCACGCTGCCCTTTCCAGGAGGAGAATCCAGAGAAGCCTTTCTTTATCGCACCTGCAAAGCGATTTCTACAATTGTACAGGAAAATACAGTAGATACCATTGCAATTGTTGCACATGGCGGTACAATGATGTCCATTTTATCTGTGTATGAAATACAAAAGAAAGATTATTTCGATTGGAATATTCCGCATTGTACCCCATTTCTCTGTGAAGTTTTGAAAAAAAATTCGCTGCAATTGCGGTGGAAGGAGATGAAATGACGGATGTATCTGCAAATGGTGGGTCTGGATCATCATACAGCATCCATTGCACAACGAGAAGC
>DYCW01000111.1 GCA_019417865.1 Ruminococcus sp.
GCCTTCGATATAGCGAAGCGGGTAGGTCATATGCCCCAGAACATCAAATTTTCCCCACTGGCAGAGCGTGAGCAGTTCGGAGAAATACTGTTCCAGCAGTTTTGGAACCGATTCCTTTTTATAGTCCAGATAGAAGAAATCTGGTTTATTGTGCAATTCGTGCAGAGAAGCAATGACAAAATCCAGCCGACTGTCTTGCATAACAGAATCTGCCAGACCGAAATCAGACGGAATCTGCCCCAGTTCAATGCCACTGATGATATGCAGGCGATTGCCATAGGCATCTTTTGCGGCATGGTTTGCTTTCATTGCTGTTTCCATGCGTTTGCAGTAGCAGTATTCCTCTTCCTCATTGTGAGGGGATGTGCCATAGTAGCCTTGGGAATGCCAGCGGTTCAGTTCCACATGTTCTGTAATCGCCAGAGCTTCCAGACCGAGAGAGATGGCACGGCGGCAAAGTCCGCCAACCGTTCCGTTCCCATCCGGAGAGTTTCCAGAGTGGGTGTGACAGTCAATTCCAAACATGGATGATACACTCCTGTCCTATGATATTTGATTTTCATTTTTATTGTATTTATGTGACTTTGCAAGCAGGGTCACATAAACATTATAGCACAGGCAAAAAAATCTGTCAACGAAATTATTGCTTCTGTCCACGGTTTTAGAACCAGATACTGTTATAACTGTTCTTTTGTGAGCGTCAGTACAGCTGGAATCGTTCCTGTCAGTGTTTGACTGGATGTATCTGGCTGCGATGTTCCAGCATAAAGCGTGAATACGGTACCGTATACATCCCGTTTGCCCGTTTCATCTACACTGGTAAAAGTGTTTTTAGAAAGCGGAATGGTAATCTGCTGCCATTCTCCTACTTGTAATGCAACACGCTGAAAGCCGCATAAACTATAATAAGGAACTGCACATGCTGCGTTGTCCTGTACATAAATCTGTATCACATCTTCTGTCTCACGGCTTCCCTGATTTTCTACTGTCACAATGACTGCTCCGTCGGCATATTGCAAATCCGTGCAGACTATCTTTCCATAAGTTAGACCATATCCGAACGGATAGAGAATATTGTCCTGTGTGTAACGGTATGTTCGCCCCTGCATACGGTAATCTGTAAAAGCAGGCAATTTATTGGTGTCAGCATAGAATGTCACTGGGAGCTTACCGGAAGGTGAACACTCTCCAAAAAGAATTTCTGCCAATGCGGTTCCGCCTTCTGAACCGGGATACCATGCCTGAATCCAAGCATCCGTTTGGATTTCGGGTTGAATGGCACTGCCGGTTGCGGTTACGAGAATCACTGGTTTTCCGGTTGCCGCAATCTTTTGCAGCAATATCCGCTGTGATTCTGGAAGACGTAAATCAGTTTTGTCACCGGATGCAAATTCGTTTCCAGTATCGCCCTCTTCACCCTCTAATGTGGCATCCAATCCCAAACAGAGTATAACCACATCGGCTGCCTTCGCAACTGCAACAGCTTCTGCATAACGGTCACCGGGTTGTGCCAGTTCGGCACAGCGATCACGAAAAAGATGACAGCCCTCTGCATAAAGTACTCGTCCAGAAAATGCCCGCTGAATGCCTTCTAAAAATGTCACATAGTGGTCGGCTGTGCCATTGTAGTTGCCGAAAAGAGCAGCTCGACTGTCTGCATTCGGACCAATTACGGCAATGGTTTGAAGAGAGGCTGCTTGTAAGGGAAGAATTTGTCCTTCATTCCGCAGCAGTACCATTGCCCGTTCTGCTGCGATAAGGGATTTTGCTTTGTGTGCCGGACAGGATAGGGCAGTAATCGGAATGTCGGAGAACGGTTGCTGCGGTTCAAACATCCCCAGCCGAAAACGAGTTTGCATCACCTGTACACAGGCAGTGCGAATGTCTTCTTCGGTAATTTTCCCCTCTTCCAATGCCAGTAGAATCTGCACATAGGTGCAGCCGCAGTTCAAGTGACAACCGGCTTTTAGAGCAAGTGCAATAGAATCGGTTGCCGTTTCTGTGATTTTATGGGTTGTATGAAAGTCACGGATTGCCCAACAATCGGAGACAAAATAACCGTCAAAATGCCAGTCCTTTAGTTTTTGCATCAGCATGGGATTGGCACAGGCAGGAGCACCGTTGATCCGATTGTAGGCACCCATCACACTTTCCACTTGTGCATCTTCTACAAGAGCCTGAAAGGCGGGGAGATAGGTTTCTTCCAAATCTTTCGGGGATACCTCTGCATTGAATGTGTGGCGAATCGATTCCGGACCGCTGTGCACGGCAAAATGTTTCGCACAGGCTGCGGTTTTGAGAAAAGCACCTTCGTTCTGCTGTAAACCAGCAACCATTGCCTTGCCAAGCGTTGCCGTCAGATAGGGATCCTCGCCATAGGTTTCCTGTCCTCTGCCCCAGCGGGGGTCACGGAAGATATTGACATTTGGTGCCCAAATTGTAAGCCCTTTATAAATATCACGATCTTCTGCCTGTGAGCAGGCGTTGTACATTGCACGAGCTTCCGTTGCGGTGATTTCCCCCATCTGCTTTACCAATTCCGCATCAAAGGTTGCTGCCATAGCGATGGCTTGTGGAAACATCGTGGCAGTGCCTGCTCTTGCCAGACCATGTAATCCTTCATTCCACCAGTTGTATGCTGGAATGCCAAGACGGGGAATGGCAGGGGCATCATAGCGAAGTTGACTTGCCTGTTCTGCCACAGTCATTTTGGACACCAGTTCTTCTGCTTGCCTTTTGTATAGTTCCGTTCGGTTCATAATGAAACTCCTTTTGCACAATTATCAGAGAAGTGACGTTTTCTTTTGAGAGAAGCAGTTTAAGAATAGGACGTTTCTCCCGGTAGATACTGTTCTACAATTTCTGCACAATCTGCCACACATCCCACACAAGGACGTTTTTTATAATATGCTGCTGTACGGGTTTCGGGTTGCGTGCTGTTGTCTTTTGGTTTGGCTGCTCCGAGTAATTCGCTGCAAATAATACTGCCGTTTTTTTCTTGAAATGCCTTTGTCATCTCTTGTACAACTGCATAGATTTTTTTGCGGGTTTCTAAATCGTTTGGTTTTCCGTTGCTCAGCTTTAACCCTGCCAGCAGTGCCATTGCAGAAACTGCTCCACAGGTCAGACGAAGCCGTCCCATTCCAGCTCCCATTCCCTCAGAGAACCGCAGAGCGGTTTCCTGTGACATACCGAATGATTCCGCAAAGGCAGCGGTAACGGCTTGTGCACAATTATACCCTTCTCGAAAGAGGGCACAGGCTTTCTCAGATGCTTCACTCATATTAGATTCCTCCATTTTTAACTTTAAATAAAGAAAATTTTTAATCCCCTTTATTTTGTATATCGATTTTTATTTGCTTTCTCTTTCTTTGCTGTTCTGCAATTAGAAATCCTAATACTACAAAATCAGTTCCGATGGTACATGCCATGCCAGCTTTTGTGCCAGGAGCATGATACGTTACCACAATTTCATGGGTTCCAGCAGAAAGTGGAAATCCCAGAAAGGCAAGGTTGACTTGCTCACATGGGATGGGATTGCCGTCTATTGTTGCAGTGAAGCCCATATCATAGGGAACCGTCAGAACAAACCAGCCGTCCTGTTTCGTTGTGATTGTACCAGAAATGGTATCGCCTCGTGCTTGATCCGCTGTTGTCTTCAGTGGCGTGACACGATCCTGTGCTGTTTGCAAGAGTGTTTCTGGCAGAGTAAAGCATTGAATTTGCTGGATGCTGTATGTTCCGGTGGAAAGTGTGATATCCAGCTTGTCTGTCACATCGGAGAGTAAATAGGTAAAGTGCTGATTGTGATTGTAATATTTCCAGTCCGGTGCAGTCAGTTTGTTTTTTGTGCCGTTGATCGAAATGAATACATCGTCGGAATGTTCTACGATGGTATTATCTACCTCCATAGAAATTAGCAGAAGCTTTCCTTGGAATGATTGCGAGAGCGGAACGGAAAATGAAACATCCTGTTCTGTTTGCACCAGGTAACCATCTTCTTGTTTGGTCACTGGTAGTGTGACTTCTGCTTGCACGATGTCATCCAGGGAAACGGATTCTACAAGATGTTTCGGCAGGGTCTGCATGGTATCAGCTGTCTCGCAGCCCTGCGGAAGAATGACCGCAGAGAACAGAGCCGCAACTTGTTCCGGTTCGCTGTAGGAAGAGAAAGTAGTTTCTGTCATCGTACTGCTGGTTGCATAGCCGATTGGCATGGCAAGCTGATTTTCGTAGACGGTATAGTCTCCATCTGTATAACGTGGCTCATATCCAAACATCTGTTTATTGTTATAGTCAATTCGGTATTTATCGCCCATTAGGATATGATATGCCGGATTTTTTACGGCATCCACAGCGGCATTGTTGCGAATACTGGTTTCGTTGAAGAGTTGATTGTAGTAAAAGTTGGAATAGATTTTATTTTGTATAGAGGCATAGACGGTAGAAAGAAAGCAAGTAGCCTGTTGGGTTTGGTTGGCAGTTGCATAGGGTTGGGTTGCATTATAAACTCGATACCAGCTGTTGTCATTCTGTGTGATTTGCTGACTGAGCCGCATGAGGGAGGCATTTTGATATTGCTGCATCTTTTGCCGAGTCAAAATGGTGCTGTCAGTGGCATTGAGTAGAATACAGTAGACAAACTGCATCCCGCATGCTAACCATAGGATTCTTTTTGCATTTTGGCGACAGTTTGGTTTCCAGGGCTGAAGTAGACAGAGAAAACAGAATGTTTCCGCTGCGACCAATCCAATAAAAATCCAGCGTTTCCAACCGCTGAGAATATCGCAGAAGAAAAATCCGGCAATCACCAATAGAAAGAAGCAGGGAAATACTTTTTTCCAAGGAATCTGTTTTTGCGGTAAGGCAGTGAAAAAATAGCCGTATAGCAATACCGCTAGTGGCAGCAAAGGAATATAAGCCTTACCATCCAGATAGAGAAAGCCATTGATACAGTAGAGCAGCAACGGTAGACAGAGGAGCAGGAGCAGTGTGACTGCCAGAAACCGTATAGCTTTTTTTCGTAGAAAGCAACAGGCAAGGATGGCAAATAAACCAGTAATGGTCAGTCCGATTCCATAAGGC
>DYCW01000112.1 GCA_019417865.1 Ruminococcus sp.
CAAGATAGAGTACATATTGTATTATCGCACTCATTTTTACTCATCTCCTTTCATCAATATATAAACATAATAAATTAGTAGTGCCGTAGCACAAAGACCAATAAATCCGATTATAACATTCATGATCTCACCTCCTTATCTAATTATAGCAGCATAAGAATTAAATCGGGATTAGCAGAATCTACAGCGTATTAAAATTATATTAAGACTATTACAGCCATCCGAAAATCCATGCTATTGGTAATATGATAATTGTTGCTGAAACAACAACAGCCATTAAAGTAAGAATCGGCATTCCGATAAACATTGCTAAAAAAGCAAGATACGGATGATGAAATGCAAAACGCTCTGCACTTCGATCAAATTTATCTTCAAAGTTGCGTATTGATTTCAATATTTCTTTCATAACACATTCCTCCTACACTTATAGTTTAGCACAGGAAAAATTAAAATGGGAAAAAGACCTCATTGATTACTGTTAAGAAAAAATAAAGTGAAGCTGTTGCACCAACAAAAAAGTACAGCGACTCTTTTTTTGATAAATCGATCTCCAAAAATAAAAGGAATAGAAAGATATTGTGAAAAAAGTACGAAAAATCAGATCCAATGCAAATTGCACCTGAAAAAATATGAGACTGGAGCATCAGAAAAAAATGCACAAAAAGATAGGACAACAGCCCCAAAAAGAGTTATAATGTATTTGTGACCTACATTAACTCAAAGGGGTGTTGTCCTATGCATACAAGTATATATTATTCTGAAGAAATTTGCAAGAGACTGGAAGCCAAAAATTTCTTGGCTTGGCGGATACCGCAGACTTTCTAAAGATTTTGAATATTCCGCTCTCTCCGAAGAAAATATGATCTATATTTCTCACTCCCATTTGCTTCTAAAACGGCTATGAGAACATGTTCTGAAGTAAGAGCGTTCAACAGTTGTTGGAAAAATATTTGCTGGAACAGCTGAAAAAAGTCACGGCAGAAATTTTGCAGCAGGCAGCCGCAGTTCAATTTCCGTTCCTTTTTCGGAGCTTTTTGCTACCTGCACACTGCCGCCGTGCAGGTGGGCGATGTCTTTCACCAGTGCAAGACCAAGCCCAGCTCCGCCCATAGCACGGCTGCGGGATTTATCCACCCGTACAAAAGGGTCAAAAATGCTGGTCCAGTTTTCTGCGGCAATGCCAATGCCGGTGTCAGCCACTCGAAGAATGACAGCGTCGTTCTCTCTTTTTACGCCTACAGTGACACGTCCATTCGGACGGTTGTACTTAATGGCATTCTCCACCAGGTTATACACCGCCCGATAAATAAGCAGGTCGCTGCCGATCAGTTCCGCATCGCCAGACTCTTGACAGAGCATTACTTTTTTTTCGTCTGCCACCTGTGTCAAGTCGAAGAGAACTTCCTCAATGAGTGCACCGAGAGAAATATGATCGTTGCGTGGAGCTGTCCCTAGGTCGGTCAGTTCCAGCAGCATATCCACTAAATGAGAAAGCCGTTCGGTCTGCTCCGATGTCCTTTGTATCGCCTGTGCGTAATCAGCAGGAGTGGGCGATTTCCGCTTTTTTAATACATCCAGCTCGGTGCACATCACGGCCAACGGCGTACGCAGTTCGTGAGCGGCATTGGCGGAAAACTGGCACTGTGTTCGAAATGCACGATCCAGTCGTGCCAGCATTCCGTTAAAGGAACGGGTCAGACAGGCGACTTCATCCTCCGTCTGAGGCTGCTCCAGCGGCTCGGACAAATTCTGAGCCTCAACCTCTTCCATACGCTCGCTCAACTTTCGTACTGGGGTCAGTGCCCGACCCGCCAAAAAGTAAGTAAGGACGCCGGCTATCAGAATGACCGCCAACGTAATAAAAATGCTCTGAACACGAAACGCATCCGTTTTTTCCGAAATCTGCTCCTGCAGATTTGGATAAAGACTTCCGGCATCCAGTACGAAGGCTTCTTGTCCGTTAGGTGTAATTTCCACCATATAACTTTCAATCTCATGAATATGCATGACAGCGGAATTGCTGATAAACAAATTCAGCAGCAGACAGGCTGCCGCCACCAATACGGCGGTCATCAGAGTTAGCCTCCACTGCAAAGACAGCTTTTTCACACCGTTGTCCCTCCAATCAGATAACCCTGTCCCACTTTGTTCCGGATCGGGTCGTATCCCAGTGCAGAACGGAGTTTTTTTCGCAGAGAGGAAATATGCACACGGATGGAGTTGCTGAAGCTGTCCACGCTGCCGTCCCACAGGTGTTCCAGCATTTCCTCCTGACTGATAATTTCCCCCTGATGGAGCAGAAGATACTCTAACAGAGAAGATTCCTTTCTTGTCAGGGATAGGAGCTGACCTTTAGCATAAGCCTCCCTTGATTTTGTGTTAAAAGAGACCTCGCCGCACATCAGGCAGATATCCTTCTGAATAAATTTCCGCCGGGTTAGGCTGCGTACACGAGCTTCTAATTCCTCAAAGTGAAATGGTTTTGTAAGGTAGTCGTTGGCTCCCAGATCCAATCCGTCCACTTTGTCCTTGATCTGACTGCGAGCCGATAGGATCAGCACGCAGGTTTCCGAATCTTCAGCACGCAACTGCCGCAGCACCTCCATGCCGTCCATGCCGGGTAAGTTTAAGTCCAGTAGGATAAGGTCGTAATTTTCCACATAGCACAGCTCCAGTGCCTGTA
>DYCW01000113.1 GCA_019417865.1 Ruminococcus sp.
ATCAATCGCAATGCGGAAAAATTGCCAAATAGAAATGGACTGGAATCTATGATATACACTATATTTAAAATTAATAAATAAAAAATAGAATTTGCAGTATATTTAAAATTTTATTATCATAGCATTGTAAAAATTTCTTTGTCACGTGGGAAATGCAAATTTTTTACTATCCATCAAAAAAGCTGTAAGCATATCGTACGGAAGCTTACAGCTTTTTGAAATGGAGAAAAAATATTAACAATACAACTTTTTAATTACAGAAGAAAATTCTATCATTCCCCCTTACGAACCATAATATGCCTTTAAATACATATCTTTGATTTCAGATAGAAGTGGATATCGAGGATTGGCACCCGTGCATTGGTCATCAAATGCCTGCTCTGTCATCTGATCCAAAGTGGATAGAAAGTCTTCTTCGGAAATTCCGTATTCCCGAATGGTTTTTCGGATGCCGATTTGCTCCTTAAGTGTTTCAATTTTATCAATCAGCTTATCTAATAGTTCCTCATCCTTGTTTCCAGTTATGCCGAGAAACCGTGCCACTTCTGCGTATCGTTCCAGTGTATGCGGATACGCATATTGAGAGAATGTGCCCATTTTCTGTGGTTTTGGATCTGCGTTGTATCGCATGACCTCTGTCAGTAGAACAGCATTTGCAACACCATGTGGCAAGTGATGGAATGCTCCTAGCTTGTGTGCCATAGAATGACAAACTCCCAAAAACGCATTTGCAAATGCCATCCCCGCCATAGTAGAAGCGTTCGCCATTTTTTCTCTTGCAACAGGTTCCTGCAAACCATTTTCATAGCAGATCGGCAGATATATGAAAATATTTTGAATAGCTTTCAATGCTAGACTATCTGTGAAATCTGTCGCCATTACAGAAGCATAGGCTTCCAATGCGTGAGCCAGTGCATCAATTCCCGATGCAGCTGTTAACCCTTTTGGTTGTGTCATCATCAGATCAGTATCAATAATTGCCATATCTGGCATCAAAGCATAATCTGCCAATGGGTATTTTGTACCAGTCTTTTCATCAGTGATAACAGCAAAAGGAGTTACTTCAGAACCTGTGCCAGAAGAAGTTGGAACTGCAATGAAATATGCTTTTTTCCCCATATTTGGAAAAGTATAAACACGTTTTCGAATATCTATAAACCGCATTGCCATATCCATAAAATCTGCTTCTGGGTACTCATACATTACCCACATGATTTTAGCTGCATCCATTGCAGAACCTCCACCCAGTGCAATAATGACATCTGGTGCAAATGCCTGCATTTCTTCTGCTCCTCGCTTTGCACAGGATAAAGTTGGATCTGGTTCCACATCCGAAAAAATCTGATACGTCATTTTCATTTTGTGCAGTTGGTCTGTCACAAAATGCACCATACCGCTTTGAAACAGATAACGATCTGTTACAACAAATGCTCTCTGCTTTCCAAGAATCTGCTTTAGTTCCTGCATGGCAACTGGCAGACAACCCTTTTTAAAGTACACCTTCTGCGGTGTCCGGAACCAAAGCATATTTTCTCTCCTTTCTGCGACAGTCTTAATGTTAAGCAAATGCTTTACACCGACATTCTCTGAAACAGAATTGCCACCCCAGGAACCGCATCCCAGTGTGAGAGAGGGGGCTAAATTAAAATTATACAGATCACCAATTCCACCATGAGAAGAGGGTGTGTTAATTACAATACGGCATGCTTTCAAGCGAGTAGTAAACTGTTTAATTCGTTCCTGTTCGTTGACCGTATCGATATACAAC
The DNA here is from genome assembly GCA_019417865.1 of Ruminococcus sp. Classification (GTDB taxonomy): domain Bacteria; phylum Bacillota; class Clostridia; order Oscillospirales; family Ruminococcaceae; genus Ruminococcus_C. The sequence goes on from DYCW01000113.1 coordinate 1,769, forward strand.
GCAGCTGTATGCCCGTAACCGCCATCCTGTACTAATCTATCCGCCTTGTTCAAGGCATCTGCAAAATCTGCTGCATGGTACATTGCCAATATGGGAGACAATTTTTCATGTGCAAATGCCTCATCAAGATTTACGGATTCCACTTCTCCGATTAGTACTTTGGTTTTCGAGTCAACAGTTATGCCAGAAAGATCTGCAATTTTTTCTGCTGGCTGCCCAACAATCTTGCTATTCAGGGAACCGTTTATGAGAATCACTTTCCGTACTTTTTCTGTTTCCTCTGATGTCAGGAAATAGCAACCTGCTTTTTGAAATGTCTCTTTAACAGATTTATAAATACTGTCTTCAACTATGACAGACTGTTCCGAAGCACAAATCATGCCGTTATCGAATGTCTTAGAATGAACGATGGAATTGACGGCCAGCATAATATCCGCACTTTTATCAATCACTGCTGGTGTGTTACCGGCACCAACACCGAGTGCTGGCTTTCCACTGGAATAAGCAGCCTTTACCATTCCAGGACCACCGGTCGCTAGAATTAAATCTGCTTCCTGCATTAGTGTGTTGGTCAGCTCTAAGGAAGGTACATCAATCCATCCAATAATATCTTCCGGTGCACCAGCTGCTACAGCTGCGTCTAACACAATTTTTGCAGCAGCAATAGTAGATTTTTTC
>DYCW01000114.1 GCA_019417865.1 Ruminococcus sp.
GTTCAACGCTGTACAAATTAAAAATGAAGGGAGGAAAATCAAATGTTTGACTGGATTGGCGATGCCCTTGGATGGGTAGGAGATGCAGTTGGCGATGTTGGTTCAATCATCTCAGAAGCAGTGTGGGATGTGATGTTGCAATGGTTATTCAATACGATTTATGTCACAGCAGCCACATTGTTTTCCATGATAAACGGCATGGCAACCGGCATTTTTGATCTGAATTGGGTACAAGCATTCCTGGACTTGTTTTCCTATTTTGGCTGGTCGCTGTTCATTGTAGGTGTGGTAATCGCTGTGTTTGACTGTGCGTTGGAATATCAGATGGGACGAGCAAATATGCAAGGAACAAGTCTAAATGTCTTAAAAGGGTTTATGGCAGCCGGGCTGTTTACGCAAGTGCCGGTTGGACTTTACAAAATGAGTGTTACCTTGCAGTGGATTTTTTCGTTGGATTTAATGAGAGTGTTCAATGGTACAATCAGCAATGATCTAGGCGCAATGGCAGAAATTACGCTGAAATCCGTCACTTTTACCAGTGGTGTAACGGGAATTTTAACGGTGATTGTACTTGCCTATTGTGTGCTGAAACTGTTCTTTGCAAATATCAAACGAGGCGGCATTTTGCTATGCCAAATTGCAGTCGGCGCATTTTACATGTTCTCTATTCCAAGAGGATATGCCGAGGGATTTAACAGCTGGTGTAAGCAGATTATTGCACTATGCCTGACAACATTTTTGCAGACAAGCCTGATGTTTCTGGGACTGCTGACATGGCAGACGAATATGCTGTTAGGGTTTGGCATTATGTTATCAGCCAATGAAGTACCAAGAATTGCACAGCAGTTCGGATTGGATACCAGTGTAAAAGTGAATATGAGCAGCGTATCTCATACAGTGGGGACAGCTGTTCGTGCAGGTCAGGCAATTGCCAAAAAGCTGGCATAGGAGGGCATATGAAAACATATATTTATCCGCAGAATTTAAAATCCGGTGCAAAACTGTGGCTTTGGAGTATTCGTGATTTTATCATTATTTGTTTAGGACTGATTCTTTCAGTGGTGATTTTGACGCAGTTGTGGACATTTCTGCCTTTTGCAATTACGGCTGCCTATGCTTTTCTGACGATTCGAAAAGAGGAAATTACGGTCATGGATTACTTGTTCTGTGCGATGAAGTTTTTTGTGACAGCACAGCAACTGTATGTTTGGAGATAATAAGTAAAAATGAAAAATAAAAAATCAACGCAAAATCTTTTGGGATTAGAGACATTCGGCAGGTTTGGACTTTGTGTGAACAAAGAAGAACTTATCTTTTTTCATATCCAGCCAATCAATATCTCGGTACTGTCAGCAGAGCATATGGATGGAAAAATTCATCAGCTGATGCAGCTTCTGAGCTGTGTGCCAAAGCTGGAAATCATTGCACTGGACAATTGTCAGAGGTTTGATGAGAACAAGATTTATCTTAAAAAACGTCTTGCAGAGGAACAAAATCCACAGGTGAAAAGGCTACTACAAGCTGACCTTGTATTCTTAGATCAGATGCAGACGGAGCGTGCAACTGCAAGACAGTTTCTATTCTGCATTCATGTACGTAATCTGAAAAAGCAGCAATCTCAGGCAATCAGTCAGGTTTACAAAACGATTGCAGAGTATGGATTTTCGGTCAGACATATGGAAAAATCCGATTTAAAGCACATGCTCGCAGTCTATTTTCAAAGCAGCATGCAGGGTGAACAAATGCCGGATGTGGAAGGAGAAAACTATTTGGAGGTGCAGAAAAATGACGATATTTCGTAAGAAACAGCCGCTTACCGCTGAAAAAGAAGAACAGATTCGAGTGCAGAATTTCTTTGATAGAGTGACTCCAAGTACCATCAAATTTTTCCCAGACCGTTATCTTTGCGGCACAGCTTATCACTGCACTTGGGCGATTCGAGAATATTCACCGACAACAGAAGAACAGGCGATTCTTGCTCATCTGAACTGATGCTACTGAAACTGTATGCAGAATTTGGACTGACAGATAGCACTAATTTTGACTTTTTGTCGCCGAGAGAATATCCGATCATGCAGAATTTATACGATTTAATAGAGGATGAGTACAAGCACTTTGATGACACAAAAAAGCACCTGTATACGGAGGAAATGCTGCAGAATATCTGCCTGGGACTGCACTCAATGTGCAAAGGTGCAGAGTCCATTTATTTCAATGGATACACCAACATTCGTGATGGAGAGATACTTTGTTTTGGTGTGAAAGGACTATTGGATACGAATAAACGACTAAAAGATACACTGCTGTTCAATGTGCTTTCCTACATGTCAAACCAACTTTTATGCAAAGGAAATACGGTGGCAAGCATTGATGAATTGTACTTATTTCTTTCTAACATGACTGCTATTGAATATATTCGCAATGCCATGAAACGTGTAAGAAAGAAGGAGTCGGCAATGATACTGGCATCGCAGAACATTGATGATTTTCTCATTCCAGAAATCAAGGAGTTTACAAAACCGCTGTTTGCAATTCCGACCCATCAGTTTTTGTTTTATGCTGGTAATATTGAGCCGAAAGCTTACATGGATACCTTGCAGCTCAAGCAGTCAGAATTTCGTTTGATTCAGCATCCTGCGAGAGGTTCTTGCCTGTATCGATGCGGAAATGAGCACTATCTTTTACAGGTGAAAGCACCAGAGTACAAGGAAAAATTGTTCGGTCAGGCGGGGGGAAGATAGTTGATTTTACTTTACAGATGTGGTATAATGATAATAGAAAGGAGCTGATCGTATGACAGATAAAGTTTATCCCATTGAGGAAATTAAAATGCTGATTGCTCCAATTGCACAGAGGTATGGTGCAGAAAAAATTTATCTGTTTGGCTCTTATGCAAGAGGAACTGCCAAACCTGAAAGTGATATCGACTTTCGTTTGGAAAAAGGAAAAATCAAAGGAATGTTTGCTCTGAGCGGACTACGGCTTGACTTGGCGGACGCACTAGATAAGCATGTAGATTTGCTGACAACAGGTAGTTTGGATGAATCTTTTTTAAATGAAATTGAACAGGAGGAAATTTTAATTTATGGCTAAAACCAATCAGCAGCTGTTGAAGCATATGGTTTCTTATATGGAACAAATTGAAGAAGCAAATGAATTGTTTCATGCTGACATAAATGCGTTAAAAGAAAATTCTGTATACCGAAATGCAGTGGCACTCTGTGTTCTGCAAATTGGTGAACTTGCAAATCACTTGACAGAAGATTTCAAGGCAATGCGAAGTGATGTACCTTGGCGAGAGATTCGTGGGCTGCGAAATATTGTGGCACATCATTATGGTAAAATTGATTATGAATCATTGTGGGAAACTATTACTTGTGACATACCAGCTCTGCAAACATTTTGTAAGAGAGAACTTGCCTTGTTTGAAACGATGCAAGAAGAAATAGAGGAATCAGAAGAAGAAACTGAGTCTTTTGAACTTAAACTTTAATAAAAAAGAATAACCTTAAGAAAGCTGACTGCAAAATTGTAGTCGGCTTTTTTGTGCTTAGGAGGTGATTTTTATGTATGCAGCTATCATTGCAGCAGCGAAAAAGCTGATCATTTTGCTGCTGACAGACAAACGGACATGGAAAGTCATTGGTGGTATCATTTTCCTTGCTATCTGCATTGTGCTTCTGCCAGTGATGTTGCTGCTGGCAATGAGTAGCAGTATTGTAAGTGCCGGTTCTGGTTTTACTGTCAACCTAGCAGCAGAACAGGAACAGCAAATGTTGCAACTAGATGCAGATGGTCAGGTTATTGCAGACACACTAAACAGCATGAATTTGCCGTCAGAAATCCTGAAAGCACAGGTGATCTACGCTACCTATTTTCAAAATGTACCGAAAAACAGTGACTTTTTCTCGTCTTACTGTTCCCTGTTTCAAACGGCAAACGGTGATATGCAGTTGTTGATTTCTATGCTGAATGAGGCCTATGGATTATCCATTTCTTATGATGAATGTATGCGTTCCTACGCAGTTATTCGGAACGTGAATATTGACAAAAATCTTTTTAGTGATACAACAACCAAGAATCATATCGATCTTGCAGCCTGGGCTTGGAATGCTTATGAATCGCAGTGGGGATATGTTCCCTTCACCGATGGTGAGATTTTCACAGAAGAAAAGCTTGCAGAATTACAGGCACAGCATCCTGATTGGATAACAGAGGACTGCCGAAAGTGGCTGAATCGCCGCACGGTAGACAATGAAAATCTGCTGAAATCATATCTTTGCTATGACTGGAATTCAAAAGAAATGAATGCCGATGGCAGCACAATTTCTTATCTTTCTACAAATGAGTGGATTTCTATTTCGGAGCAAAGCGGCAGCATGGATGCCCTGCCGGAAACGATTGGAATCGCTTTATTAGACGGCGAAACAGTTGGAATTTACGTAGGAAATGGCGAAGTCATCTATGCGAAATCAGTGGTGGATGGTGTAGTGAAAGAGTCTCTTTCAGAGCGAAACTGGACAAGCTGGTTCTATGTGACGGATGTATACTATCCACAGACGGCAATCGAATTCCAGTCATATGACCCAAATATCAAGAACAATCTTGACCTTGTGCAGTGGGCAATGCAGGCACAGGAATCTGGATGGGGTTATGTTTACGGTACGTATGGGAACGTACTGACAGAAGAAGTTTTGCAAGACAGAGCCAGTATTTTTGGAAATGAGGTTACCGATTATCTGGATTTCATCCATCAATATTGGATGGGTAAACGAACAGTGGATTGCATCGGACTCATTAAAAGTTATGGCTGGTATGATAATTCTAGCGGAGAGATTTTCATCGGTGCGAATGGCATGGCAGATGTGACAGCAAACGGTATGTTTGATGCAGCAACGGTCAAAGGAACGATCGATACAATGCCGGAAGTTCCTGGACTTGCAGTCTGGCATGACGGTCATATCGGTGTTTATATCGGAAACGGCGAAGTAATTGAAGCCATGGGAACGCAGTATGGCGTTGTAAAAACGCAGCTTGCAGGTCGTGGCTGGACGCATTGGTTACAGATTCCGTACATCGCATATTCAGAGTGAGAGGAGTTTTTTGAAAATGAAAAAGCAGATTTCTGTCAGTGTGGAGAGTGAAAAATTCTCTGCCCTGACCATGTATTTGGAGCAGAAAAATATGCACCTGACCGAAGAAATTGACAAGTGCATTGAGAATTTATATCAGAAAAATGTGCCGCAGAATGTTCGTGAGTTCATTGAATTACAGCTGTTAGAAAAAGAAATTCAGAGGGAGAATCGTAGAACAAAATCCAAGTCCAAGCTGGAGCCAGCTTGACAGCAATTCCCCACCCAATAATACCAACTAATAATAATAGAGTTGTCACTGCCCTCCCCAGGGAGGGTTGTAAGGTAAATTAGGAAATGAAGTATTTTCCTCTATGTAAGCAAACGTGTGCCCTCGTGTGCGATTTTGTCATCATGGGTAGGGTAACTTTACCCTTGTATGCAATGACGCAAACGTAAGCGAAATTTGAAGCTCTTTCGGAAAATCGCTGAAACAAAATTGTATTAGGTTTGCCGAAATGTAATCGGAAGATTTTGTTGCAGGTTAAAGTTTTGGCGTCTGAAGACGCCAAAACATTGGACAGCAGCCGGCAAAGCCGACTGCATTGCGAACTATTTTTAATTTTCGGCGTTGGAGTCAGAATGGAGGTTTTACAGAAATCATGGAGTCAAAAGCATACAAAAACAAGGATTCTCCGCAGGATTGCGGAGATTTGAGTACGGTCAAATCAGAAAAAATCAAGTTTCCGCTGTATCTGCATCCTGATACGATGGAGCAAGTGGAAATGCTCTACAAATCAGATAACTGCACCTCTAAAACAGAATTTTTGGAGAAAGCGATTCGATTTTACTGTGGCTATTTGCAGAGCGAATGTGCGACGGATTTTCTTGCACCTCAGCTGTCAGCAATGGTAGATGGAATCATTAAAGGAACAGAGCAAAAACTTTCCCGTGGACTGTTCAAGGTTGCTGTTGAACTTGGAGCTGTCACACATTTGCTTGCTGCGGTGCATGAAGTCGATGATGATACACTTCGCAAACTTCGTGCCATGTGTGTGGATGAAGTCAAACGCATTAATGGTGTAATTAAGGACACACTGAACAAAAAGCGATAGATAAAAAAGAATGCAACAACAATCA
>DYCW01000115.1 GCA_019417865.1 Ruminococcus sp.
TTGCTGCACTGTGTACCGCACTTTCTGCTACCATTGGTACAGGAAACATTGTTGGTGTCGCAACAGCGATGGCAGCTGGCGGACCAGGAGCTTTATTTTGGATGGTTATAGCAGCATTGCTTGGTATGGCAACCAAATATGCAGAGGGTTTTCTTGCCATCAAGTATCGTACCATTGATGCAGAGGGACATTATCATGGCGGACCGTTCTATTATATTGAACATGGTATGGGAGCAAGATGGAAGTGGCTGGCAAAGTTATTTGCCATTTTCGGTACATTGGCTGGCTTGCTGGGAATCGGTACGATTACACAGATCAATGGCATTACCTCTGCTGCAAATAACTTTTTTGATGCAGATGGATCACATATTGCATTTAGTTTGTTTGAGCATGATTATACATGGACAACAGTGATCAGTGGTCTTTTGGTTACGGTGTGCGTTGCATTGGTTGTCATTGGTGGATTGAAGCGAGTTTCCAAGGTCTCACAAATTGTCGTACCGTTTATGGCAATCCTATATGTACTTTGCGTGTTGGTTATCATTATTACCAATATCACAAAGTTGCCAGGGGCATTATTGGAAATCGTGGAAAGTGCATTTGGTATGCGAGCAGCAACTGGCGGTGCTTTGGGTGCGATGATGATTGCATTACAGAAAGGTGTCGCAAGAGGTATTTTCTCTAACGAAGCTGGTTTAGGCTCGGCACCAATTGCAGCCGCTGCTGCACAGACAAAGGAACCGGTACGGCAAGGATTGGTTACTATGACTGGTACATTTATTGATACAGTTATCATTTGTACCATGACAGGACTTTCCATTGTCATGGCTGGATCTTGGGCAGATCCGAATTTGGAAGGGGTAGAAATTACAACTGCGGCGTTTCAGAGCGGTTTACCGATCGGCGGAAAATTTCCAGCATTCATCCTGATGATTTGTCTAATTTTCTTTGCCTTTACCACTATTCTCGGATGGAGTTATTATTCGGAACGCTGCCTTTCCTATCTAATTGGTTCTCGAAAATCCACTACGGCTTTGTTCCGTTGGCTGTATATTGTCGCTGTTTTTATTGGACCTTACCTGACTGTAGAAGCAGTATGGAATATCGCAGATATTTTTAACGGATTGATGGCATTGCCAAATATTATCGCATTGATTGTACTTTCTGGTGTCATTGCAAAAGACACGAGGGCGTATTTTAAAAAGAATGCATTACAAAGATAACAAGTTATCTTCTTATCTTAAAATAGTGTCACAATTGAAAAAGCAGACGCTGTGCTTGTCCTGTCACAGTGTCTGCTTTTTCGCTTATACTTTAAAAACAAATATATTAAAGAACGTCTTCCGATTCAACGTCTACATTTTCTTCAATTGGAATGATTTCCAATAC
>DYCW01000116.1 GCA_019417865.1 Ruminococcus sp.
GGTTTGCATGGCGCATCTCCTTTTATAAAATAATAATATAACAATATATGCTTTTTGAATTTTGAACAGGCTTTTATTTTAGAATATCACAGCGTGACACTTCTGTCAATGCGTGATAAAAAATGATACGCTATTTTTTCAATTTCGTCACAATTCGTCTCTTTTCCATTTATTTTTTAGAAAAAGGATTGACGGCAGGTAAAATCCATGTTATACTAAAATAAGTATTTCCTGTTGACGGAACGGAAAAAAGAAGGAGAGATTCACAATGAAAATCAGCGAATTGCAGGCAGAAATCTGCCGTCTGAAACAAGAACGGGACATGTGCATTCTGGCACACAGCTATGTGGCAACGGAAATTCAGGAAATTGCCGACTTTACCGGAGACTCCTATGCCTTGAGCGTCAAGGCAACGACCGTTTCCCAACAGAATGTGCTGATGTGCGGGGTACGGTTTATGGCGGAAACCGTAAAAATTCTTTCTCCACAGAAGCGGGTACTGCTGTCTGTTCCCAATGCTGGCTGCCCAATGGCAGAACAGCTTGCAGTTGCCGATTTACAGACGTTGAAAGCCCAGTATCCTAAGGCAACTGTAGTTGCCTATGTCAATACGACTGCTGCCCTGAAGGCAATTTCCGATGTGTGTGTGACCTCTTCTTCTGCGGTGCAGATTGTCAAACGGATTCCAGCAGATGAAATTTTATTCATTCCAGACTGCAACCTTGGTGCATATGTACAGTCTGCTGTACCAGAAAAGCAGTTCCATTTCATTGATGGTGGCTGCCCGGTACACCGTATGGTGACAGAAGCCGACGTGCTGGCTGCCAAAGCAGCACATCCAGATGCACGGGTGCTGGTACATCCGGAATGCAAGCCGGAAGTTTGCAAACATGCTGATTATATTGGTTCCACCACTGGTATTATGCAGTTTGCCAGAAAGTCAGATGCTGCCACCTTTATCATTGGCACAGAAATCAGCATTGCCGAACTGCTGCAATATGAGATGCCGGAACGGCAGTTCTATCCGTTGAAAAAAGAACTGATTTGTGAGAATATGAAAGCAACCACCCTGATGGATGTTTACCATTGCCTGAACGGTACCGGCGGTGAAGAAATTCGATTGCCAGAAGAAACGCTGCTGGCGGCAAGAAGCTGTATTGACCGCATGATTGCACTGGGTGGCTGAGATGGCAGAGCAGAGAAAAAAGGCACTGATTGGGATGAGCGGCGGTGTGGACAGTACGGTTGCTGCTTATCTGATGCAGCAGGCAGGATATGACTGTACGGGTGCAACCATGCAACTCTTTTGTCCCGCAGAAACTGCTTTTGGCGGCAGCTGTGGAACGAGTACGGGGATTGCAGATGCAAAAGCAGTCGCAGAACGGTTGGGAATGCCGCATATCGTGTTGCACTGTGAGACGGCGTTTGCAGAGACAGTCATTGCCGATTTTGTTCGTACCTACGAACAAGGCGGTACACCGAATCCTTGTATTGTCTGCAACTTCTATCTGAAGTTCGGCGAGATGGCAAAGGCAGCGAAACAGCTGAACTGTGATACCATTGTCACAGGACATTATGCAAAGGTGGATCGTTGCCCGGAAACTGGTCGCTATCTGCTGCAAAGGGCGGCAGATGCGGAAAAGGATCAAAGTTATTTTCTGTATCGTCTGACACAGGAACAACTGTCACAAATACAGTTTCCACTTGGTGTATATCATAAAAAGGAGATTCGGAAACTGGCTGCGGAGCAGGGATTTGTCAGTGCAGACCGAAAGGAAAGTCAGGATATTTGTTTTATTCCAGACGGTGATTATGTTGCCTTTTTAGAACGGTATACTGGTAAAAGTTATCCAAAAGGGGCGTTTGTCGATTTGCAGGGCAACCGGCTTGGTACCCATCAAGGCATCATACGATATACAATTGGACAACGGAAGGGATTGGGACTGGCATTGCAGACACCGCATTACGTCTGTGAAAAGCGTGCGGCAGAGAATGCAATTGTACTGGGGGAAAATCAGGACTTGATGCAGCAGACGTTGGTTGCTCATCAGCTAAACTGGATTGCAAAGACAGGTCTGCCGGAACCCATTCGGTTGCAGGCAAAAATCCGTTATCGGCATTCTGCTGCATGGGCAGTTGTGCAGCAGACAGCCCCCGATACCTTGCAGGTGACGTTTGACGAGCCACAGCGTGCGATTACACCTGTCTCTT
>DYCW01000117.1 GCA_019417865.1 Ruminococcus sp.
ACTTCCAGACATTCTGCCTGCCATTCAAGGGCTGTTTTAAGTTAATGACATTGGTCGGAACTCCGCCCCATTTACGGAATCGCTTCCAGATTTCAGCTGAATACCTCGCCGTCTGTTCCTCTTTCAGTAAGAGGTGAAACTCATCTATATAGTAGCGAGTGACTTTACGTTCAGCACGGTTAAGCGTAACCCTATTCCACACATTGTCCTGAACGATAAGCATACCAACTTTTTTCAACTGATTGCTCAGTTCCTTAATGTCAAAGCAGATAATTCTGTTATCGAGGTCAATATTTGTTCTGTGATTGAACAGGTTTTGCGAGCCATTTACATACATTTCAAGAGAGTTTGTCACACGCAGTGCAATTTCACCCTCATTTGCAAGAGCCTTGTGCAAGTCTGAAAGAATCGGCATTTTCTCCCTTGACGGCTTATTCTTGAAGAAGTTCATGTAAATTCTGCGGACACAACGGTCAATAATTGAGCGTTCCTCAGCAGTCAAACCGTATTTTCCACCAACGATAACTTCACAAAGAGAAATAATAAAGTCGGATTTGGTTGAAATCGGATTATCGTCCATATTGCCCTCAAAGTTAATATCCATTGGATTGATAAACTACTCCGAGTTACTTGCAATTCTGATAAGCTGACCGTGCAGATGCTGAACCAGAGGGAAATATTCGCCTTCCGGGTCGCAGATAATAATGTCGTCGGTTGTTTTCAGAAAACTGTCTAAGATCTCTCTTTTTACGCTGAATGACTTACCACTTCCGGGAGTTCCTAAAATCAGTCCGTTGGGGTTCTTTAGCCGTGAACGATTCGCCATAATCATATTGCCCGAAACCGTATTCAGACCGTAATATGTACCGCCTGTCTGAAAAAGTTCCTGCGTTGTAAACGGCACAAAAATAGCAATTCCTGACGTGTGCATTTCTCTTGAAACCTGAATTTTGTTTACACCGAGTGGCAGGGAAGAAGAAAGATAATCTTCCTGTAAGTATTCACATGGCATGAGAGTGCAGTTATTCTTCTGACAAATGCGTTTTAAAAGTTCAAGCTGTAAGCGCAATTCTTTCTTATTTTTGGCATAATTTCTGATAGTAATTGAAATATGAAACAATCTTTCATTCTTGCTATTCAGGTCATCGAGGAGCTTTTCCAAATCCGTGATGTACATTTTGATTGCAGGAGGAAGAATATCAGGATCATAACCTGCCTTTGAAGCTTTTTTCTGTTCATCAATCTTCATGGATTCTACTGCCGTCAGCTTTGTCTTTACGAATTTAAGTGCCGTTATCTGGTCAAGAGGTGTAATGTGAAGATTCACGCAGAAAAGGTGCTGTAATTCAAGAAAATCGGAAAGAATGGTATCAGGCAGTTCACCTGCAAGAATACTCATTCCATTGATAGCACCGAAAGAAGCACCAATCTCGAAATTTGCCTTATTGAGTTTCAGGCTTGACGGAGCAATAAAGTCCTTAGTACTCCAACCGGCTTTCAGCATCTCGTTCCAATCAAAGATGAACGGTTCGCTCTTGAATGGATTTAAGCTGTAATACAACGTTTCAAGCCGTTCCTTGCCACTTAACGCCTTAGCTTCCACACCGAATCCCTTGAACATCTTGATGATTTCGGTCTGAATGTTCAGAAGTTTCGGCTTTGCCTGTTTATACGAACTTGCTTCAATCGTGAAAGTCAGGAACTTTCTGCATGATTGTCCGTTCTTACCCGATAAAAGCTTTGAGGTCAGCATTTCAGAGTATTCAGCACGAATATCATTGAAATCGTCCACCTGTGTAGGAATCTGAATCTCCTTGACCAGTCCGTCCTGACTTCTGTTCTGATTTTCAAATGTCAGCTGAAACGTGACCGTGTTATCAAAAAAGTTAATCAAATCGCAGTATTTCGAGAAAATACTGTTCTGTTCCTCAAATTCAGCAAGCTGATAGTTGGTATCAAAGAACTGTATGGTCTTTGAAAATCTATGTTCATCAATCTGGCATACACCATCTTTAAACATTTGAGTGTAGCTGATTGTATTTTGAGTAGAAGTTATATCGTTTTTGTATTTCTTGATTTCATTTATACGGGCGAGAATTATTGCTTTGTCGTTTTTGTCGATTTGCTCAATCGGCTTCTTAGCAGCTGCTTCCGCACCCGATTTATAATCAGTTTTCTTTTTATTTTTCAAGCCTACTTGCCCCTTTCTATTCTGTTTAAAAGCTTTTTCAGCTTGGTATATTCAATCTGCCTTTCGATACATTCATATAAATTGACAGTTCTATAG
>DYCW01000118.1 GCA_019417865.1 Ruminococcus sp.
ACCTGCAAGCAAATTCCCGTTGATTATAAAACCCTTCCCAATCGCTTTTCTGAAAAAATCACACCACATCCACAAAGAGATTACTTTTTTCATTTGATGAAAACTAGAACCATGGAGGAATCTGCAAAAATGGCTATGAATAATCAACATGATATTGGCTTAGTCGGCATCCCTACGGTAGGAAACTTTGGTGGTGCTTTAACCTACTTTGCGTTATACAAAGTGCTGTGCGATATGGGATATACCGTCTTGATGATTGAACGTCCGAACAATTGTGCACACAGACCAGCATTGTCAAAAATATATTATCAATCTCCTTTTCCAGCGTGCGATACTGCAAAAATCTATCCGAACAAACAGGCAATGAAAGAACTGAACCAATTCTGTAAAATGTTTGTCGTTGGCTCTGACCAACTGTTCAATGACGGATTGTACAACAATTTCGGCAGATGGTGTACTCTGGACTGGGTACAGGACAACAAAAAGAAAATTGCCTATGCAGCTTCCTTCGGACATGACCATATCTGGAGTCCAGAAGAAACACGTGCCGAAATGGCACACTTCATGCAGCGATTTGATGCATTTTCCGTCAGAGAAGAAAGTGGCGTAGAAATCTGTGAGAAAGAATTTGGCGTGACTGCACAATGGGTGCTGGATCCGGTCTTTCTTTGTGATCCAGCATATTATCGGGAACTGGCGGACCAGTCCGATCAACCCATTGCCAGTAACTATGTGGGGGCATATATCTTGGATCCGACAAAGGAAAAATCCAATATTCTCCGCTATATTGCCAAGAAGAAAAAATTAGATCCGATGATCTATACAGAAATGCTCTATCAACAAAAAGATATGAATGATTTTGATCTGCCGGTGCAGTTCGGCGGTTTAATCGAAGACCGCCTTGCCAATATCATTCATTCCGATTTCTTCGTTGCAGACTCGTTCCATGGCATCTGTTTTGCCATTTTAATGAAGAAAAATTTTGTTGCCATTGTCAATGAAAAACGTGGCAAAAGCCGTTTTGAATCCATTCTAGGTTTATTGGGATTAAAAGACCGTCTCATCAGTGATCTACACGATCTGAAAAAGAAAGACTATCTGCTAAAAGAAGCCGTTGACTATAAGGCTGTCTACAACATTCTGGAAAACGAGAAAACCCGCTGCAAAAACTGGCTGCAAGCAGCCCTGGAAGATCCAAGAAAAAAACCGCTTTCCACCTATGACCTGCTCATTAAGCAAATAGATGCACTTACAACAAAAGTTACAAATCTTTCCATTCAAAACATGAATCTTGGAAGAAAAGTGGCACATTTGCTCCAATATGCAGACTTTAAACTAGCAATGATTCGGGAGTTTTTTGCATATTGGAATGCATTGCAGGCTAACCTTCCCAATTATATCATTGCGATTTCAGTAAAAGATACACCAGGTGCATTCTTCACAGAGGAAATGTTTACTGAAATGCAGAAAATTGGTGTGACAGTCAATCTGACCAAAAAAACCTGGTACGGATATGCTGCCATTATTGATGGCGGCACTTTACTGGCAGAGGCTTCAGAATATCAAAAAAGAGTTGCTGTGGCAGCAACTACAAAGGACGGCGTTTCCATCAAAGTAGTCAGCAAACCATTAAAAGCAGGCAATTGTGCCTCTATTATTGTGAACGGGGAAGGCAGTTCCGTCAACCGCCGTGGCATCAATATTGTGGTATATGATAAGACAAAACAATGTGTTTGTGACAGTGTGTGCTTCGATACACATGTAAAAACCATTGATTGCCATAGATAAATTTGTATGAAAAACAGGAGGAAATTATGAAGAAATACGATTATTTGATTGTTGGTGCCGGTTTGTTCGGTGCAGTGTTCGCTTACGAAGCCATGCAGCGTGGCAAGACCTGCCTGGTTCTGGAACGCAGAAATCACATTGCCGGCAACATCTACTGCGAGACCATTGCGGACATCCATGTACACAAATACGGTGCACATATCTTCCACACCTCTAACAAACAGGTATGGGACTACATCAATCAGTTTGCAACATTCAACAACTATATCAATTCCCCGATTGCCGTCTATAAGGATGAACTGTACAACCTGCCATTCAACATGAACACCTTCAGCAAAATGTGGAACATTCGTACGCCACAGGAAGCAAAGGAACGCATTGCAAAGCAAATCGAAGCACTGAACATTACAGAACCCAAGAATCTGGAAGAACAGGCACTGTCTCTGGTTGGAACTGACGTTTATGAAAAGCTTATCAAGGGCTATACGGAAAAACAATGGGGCAGAAACTGCACCGATTTGCCATCCTTTATCATTAAGCGTCTGCCACTGCGGTTTACCTACGACAACAACTACTTCAATGACCGCTATCAGGGCATTCCAATCGGCGGCTATACTCCGATTGTAGAAAAAATGCTGCAAGGTGCTGACATTCTCATCAACACAGATTATTTTGATTTCATTCGGGAAAATCCAGATATTGCAGAAAAAACAGTCTTTACCGGTCAAATCGATGCATTTTTTGACTACAAGCTTGGTGTGCTGGAATACCGCAGCGTTCGCTTTGAAACAGAGGTGCTGGACTGCGATAACTATCAGGGCAACGCCGTTGTCAACTACACCGAACGGGAAGTACCGTACACCAGAATCATTGAGCATAAGCACTTTGAATTTGGCAAGCAGCCGAAAACGGTCATCTCCAGAGAATATTCTTCTGAATGGAAAAAAGGAGATGAACCGTATTATCCGGTCAACAATGAGCGAAATGATGCCATGTATCTGGCATACAAGGAACTGGCTGACACCATTCCGAATGTGATTTTCGGCGGTCGGCTTGGACAATATAAGTACTATGACATGGACAAGGTAATCGCTGCTGCACTGGAAGCTGTACAGTCTGAATTTGGTGCATAAGAGAGGAGCCATATATGTGGGTTTGCACACAAAATGAAGATGCCCTCTATCACGTCATTGCGGTTCGGGCAGTCAGAATGATATCCGAACACAGTTATTCTGTCATCGGTATTCTTCCGGGAGAAAAAGAACCTGTTATACTGGGGGAATATGCCGATTACCAAACTGCAAGTGCAGAAATCAAACACATGGATACATTTCTATCCAATGGAACAAAAACCGTCTATCATATGCAAAAAGAAAATTAAATGGAGAAACCGTCTTCCGCTGCAATTACAACGGGAGACGGTATTATTCCATACCTGTCTCTTATACACATCTCCGAGCC
>DYCW01000119.1 GCA_019417865.1 Ruminococcus sp.
TTCTTTATTCTAGCAAATTTCGCCTCGCTTGGCTAGTGTTAAGTTAATGACATTGGCAAAGCCCTCTCCCCTAATGCAGCCAAAGGCGGTGACAAGCCCGCACAAATGCAGAGTCGGGAATTTATAAAACGGAGGTACATAAAAATGGCAAGATTAACATTACGGCAGCAAAACGCCATGCTGGAAGCCGTGCAGCAGATTCGGGAACTGGAAACTGCAAAGCCGGAAATTCTTCACGCAATCGAAGAACAGCAGCGAATCATCAAGGAAATGATGGAACGCAAGCAGGTAGAAGTGCTGGAACTGGGAGAATATGTGGTACGCTATGCGACTGTCACCACCAGCCGATTTGACAGTGCTGCATTCAAGAAAACTCATGCAGAGTTATATGCACAGTATACCGTTCCATCCACCAGCAAACGCTTTTCCATTTCGTGAGGTGTGGAAGATTGTACCTTTGCAAATTTTGAAGCAGAACAGCTGTTTCAGCAGCGAATAAAACAAAGTGCCGTTGACTTTTTACAGCAGCGGCACAAGTGGTTTTTTATTGGTGGACAGAGCGGATGCGGCAAGACACATATTTGTACGGCACTGGTTGGCGGATTCATTAAATTGGGATTTTCCGTTCGTTATCTGGTCTGGCAGGAAGACGCTGCCAGACTGAAAACGGTACTGATAGATGGCAGCTATGCGGCAGAACTGTTGCCCTACAAAAAAGCAGATGTTTTGTATTTGGACGACCTGTTTAAAGCGAAAAACGGTCAGATGCAGGATATCAGTAATGCAGATATCAAGTTAGCGTTTGAATTATTGGATTACCGATGCCGGAATCAAATGCTGACCGTGCTATCAACAGAATGGACAACAGCACAGTTGGTGGAAATTGATGAAGCAATTGCAGGACGTATCATCCACATGGCACGAGGGTATACCATTTGTGTTAAAAAAGACCGGTCAAAGAATTACCGCCTGAAGGAGGTGCAGCCATGAAAGACAATCCCATACAAAAGATATATGGAATGGCTTCTATATTGGGCATGGTGGAACGGAGTAGCAAAGAGGATGCCCTCCGTCAGCTGGTCTACGGCATCGCTGGCAAAGCCTCTGTGCGGGAATTGACGCAAAAAGAACAAAATGCAGTGATTGCAGAATTGAGGAAACGACTTCGTGCAGAGCATCCAAACAGCCAAAAGGAACCACAGA
>DYCW01000012.1 GCA_019417865.1 Ruminococcus sp.
CCGGTGCATTGAGGACATCGCTGAAATCGCCAGTTACCGTTCTTGGCGGCATGTTGTCGAAGCTACGAGAAGCGATATAAGCCGTTTGCACGTTCGGCTTTGTCGTAGCTGTAGCTGCTCTTCGTTGTTTTTCAGCAAGCCATTCCTCCATTTTTCCAATAATTTTAATTTGCTCTCTGTCTGTGAATTTGCCGAACACTTCAAGAAGCTCCTGTTCGTTTTCTGAAAGTGTAATTTTAGATGCATTTGTCTTAGCATTTTCCCCATCGAATAAGTATCCTACACTTACATCAAAATATTTTGCAATTTGATGTAAAATTTCGTATTTCGGAATTGATCCATTCTTCCATGCAGTTACTTTTGACGAACTGAGATGCAAGATATTGGTTACAAACTGGGTAGGATTTGTATTATTTTGCTTGCAAAGCGTGCTGAATTGGTCAAAAAACATAAATATAGCCCTCCTTATTTGTGCAGAATATAGAAATTCTGAAAAATGGAATTTTTCTGTTGACAATTCTGAAAAACAGAACTATAATATACATATACACATGCCACAGGGCAGAAAAAGCCCTATGATAATTGTATCACAAAGGGATGTGTAAGTAAATAGAAAAAGGAGGAAAAAGTCCATGAACGAACTGAAAGTATTCCAGAACAGCGAGTTTGGTGAACTTGGCATTCTGCTGATTGACGGAAAGGAATATTTTCCAGCTACGCAGTGTGCAGAAATTTTAGGATATGCAAAACCAAGAAATGCGATCTCACGCCATTGCAAGGGAGCCCTGAAACAGGGCGTCCTTACTGAAGGCGGTATCCAGCAGGTTAATTACATTCCAGAAGGCGACCTGTATCGCCTGATTGTGAACTCCAAGCTTCCAACTGCAGAACGCTTTGAACGATGGGTTTTTGACGAAGTACTGCCTGCTCTGCGGAAATATGGTGGCTATGGAGAAATTCAGCTGGAAGAGTTGATTGCCAAAACTGTAACCATGACCGTTGCAGAAACACTCAAACAGCTGATGCCGATTTTTGCACAAATGCAATCCGCACAACAAACACAGCCACAGGAACCACCAAAGAAACGAATTGAAAGAAAATACCAGTATAGAACGCCCAGCAAGATTTCTATGCTACCACCAGTTCTAAAAGAAAAGGTGGAAGAAATGATTGTTTCCAATAACTATTCTTGTCAGCAAATTGCAAACTACATCATGAACAACAGCGATATTAAAATCTCGCAGATGGCAGTCAATCGATACGCCCATCAATATTTCTGGTTGTAAGGAGGAAAAAGTCATGAAAGTGAAAGTCAGAAAACTCTTATCAAACAGAAAACCTGCTCCGGTTGTGACAGAGCAGGTTTCAAAAGAGAATTATCAATTCCTTGAGAACAGGAGTGAAACCATCAGCAACACAGATATTGCACACTATCATGATACCTGCAATGTAATGGAAATTCCGCTTTCCATGCTATCTGATTTCATCGCTTCTAACATTTACATCAAGACAGATGGGTCATATGCCATTCTGGTCCCGACTTTGTGGGCTTGGTTCTATCTTGCTTGAGATTCATCAAGTGCAAAAAGTGCATATTGACGATAAAAGTCACTATCACTTTCTTCGCATTCAACAATGGCGTTATCTAATTCTTCTAGAGCTGCAATTGACTTTTTTGTTTCAGAAAGCAAATCTCGAATTACTTCTATTTCTGCTATAAAAAGCAGACTTTCGGTTTCATATGGCATTCCAAATGTCAAGCTTATCAATTCAGAGAATCTTCTTACTTTTTCCTCTTCCAATTCTGAAAGCGGACTTGATTTTTTCATATTGCGAATCTGAACGAGTTTAAACAAAATATCTTTTCCAGCTCCTGTAACTTGTTGCATGTTGATTTCCAGCAATCTTTTGGCAGCTTTACTGGCTTCGCATTGTATCATGAATCATTCATCTCCTTTCATAATTCATTATACCATGTCTATTGCAAATCGTCAATAAAAATTGCTGTATTTAGAAAAGAGGGTGGTAAGGATGAGAAAAGATGGAAGTGTGTATTTCCCGATGCTGGAAGCAGAAATGGGGAGAAGAGGAATACAAAAAGAGCATTTCCGGCAGTTGCTAGGGATTGATTATTCAAGCGTCTCCCAAAAGGTCAACGGGCATCGGAAGTTCCTACTGGATGAAGCGATTCGCATTCAGGAAACATTCTTTTCGGACGTCTCCATCAATGAGTTGTTTCGACATAAGTAAGCTCTTGCTGACCTATCGGCAATACGGGGACGGTACAGCGTATGGAAGCGATAGGTTGTGCTGCTGACAAATTGGACTACCTCCAACTTTATTTCACTTTGTCTTTTGTACTAACGCTTTGCGGTGAGCGTATCACCGCATCTATGAAGCGAACAGCATCGCCGGTGCAACTCTGGCACGCTTCACCTGCTATAAAACAAAAAAAGGAGATGATGAACGTGCAAATCAGTATCCGCAAATATGCAGATCATGCTT
>DYCW01000120.1 GCA_019417865.1 Ruminococcus sp.
GTACTATAAATACCCTGCTCCAATAGGTCATATGCTTTTTCTTGTTGCTTCTTTAATGTTTGCAGTTCCTTTTCAAAACTTTTAATAGCTGCTGTTTTTGCATCAATTTGCATATCATTTTGATTTTCTGATTGATTTATCTCCCATTTTAGCCGATAGCTATTTAGCCATTCCGCAATGCCATGCAGTATCCGTTTTTCCACTAATTCCAAATCAGATCCGACATTAGTACATCCTAAAGTTTTACACAATAGCGTATCTGCTTTATTTTTGTCCCCAAACGGACGACGTACCATTGCTTTCCCACATTTTGCACAAAATAGAATCCCTGATAGCGGATTCTGTATTTTCTTATCTTTATGCACAGGTGCATGTGCGTTACTGTGTAATTTTTTTTGAACATCTTCAAATACTTTTTCATCTATGATTGCCGGATGCAATCCGTCTACGAGTACATAATCTCCTTCTTTAGCCATTGGTCTTGAACGAATTACTTCACCATTTTGCATCTTTTTTGAAACTGGTCTGAAATTCCATCTTATTTTTCCGGCATAAACTGGATTTACCAGTACACAACGTACATTGTTTGCAGACCATGCACCACCTAATTTTGCAGGAATATGCATAGAATTTAATTTCTTTGCGATCATGGTTGTTCCCATGTTGCAAATACTTCCGTCTTCTTGTACATCTCCATGCAGATAAAGGCTATAAATCAGTTTTACTATGTCTGCTTGGTCTGGAATTGGCTCAAGCGTAAATCCTTTTCCATTCTCTACTCTGATACGCTGATAACCATATGGTGGCTTATTACCAACATACTTCCCTTCTTTGGAAGAAGCAGTTCTACCCCGCTGCAAACGTCGATTGATAGTTTTATATTCACGTCTTGACATGAACAAGCCAAATTCAAAGTATTCTTCATCCATTTCATTGTTCGGATCATAAATTTTATTTGGTGTTATAATTTTTGTATCAGAATACTTAAATGTTTGTGCCATAATGCCTTGATCAATGGTATCACCTCTTGCAAGCCTTTCAACTTCGACAACAAGAACGCCATCCCATATACCTTGTTCTACCTCTTGTAGAAGGAGTTGCATTTGTGGACGTGTTGCAATTGTCTCACCGGATACAATTTCACGATATATTTTTGATATATGATATCCATCTCTCTTTGCAACCTCAAGAAGCAGACGTTCGTGCCGTGCAAGTGTTTCCCCTTCTCCTCTGGCTTCGGCTTCGGCATCCGCTCTGGATTTTCTCAGATACATGCAATATTGCTTCATAGCATACCTTCTTTCTAATACATTTACCGCCCTACTGGTTTGCAGTGGGGCGGTATTTTTATTTATAAATCTGTCCTCTGTTGTCCGCCTCAGTCACACAAACCAAAGTAATGGTATTGGTCTTTTGATTCATTTCAAAGAGCACACGAAAATCGCCGACACGCAGACGGTAAAGATCATCTTCACCTTTCAACTTCTTGACATCTCCAGTCAAAGGAAGGGCATAAATCGCTTCTAAAATGCGTTGCTGTTGCTTGGGTTGCTGCTTTCGGATGAACTTCATTGCCTTTTTCTTAATGTCATACTCGTAAGTCATCTGGATTCAACCCCAATTCTTTCACAAAGTCATCCAATGGCATGGATTCGTCATTGTCCACCTTGCTGTCAGCAATCAGGGCTTTATCCCATTCATCCGGTTCTTCTTCCGGAATGGATGCTGATTCCATCAAGTCGTGAAACATCATGAGCAATCCTTGCAGCTGTTCTTCTGTCATGAGATCTAAAAGTGCCATTGCTTTTTCTTTTGTACTCATAATAACCTCCAGTCTTTCTATTCTTGCTGTTTGGCGTGAAATTTTGTTTTATCAAATATATCGTGTAAGTTTTATCCTGTACCTTTGAGTTTCGCTTTCTATTCAGGATCCATTCATACTTTAATCATCTAAATTTACCTCGTGTATTGTTCCACCTGTGGATTCCATCTGTGCAATGGATTTTCTCAGTCGTTCCATGTTTTCATTGGAGTAAAATGGATCTACAGATACTTCAAATGGAATCCGTTTTTCTCTTGTCATTTTTTTGGCAAGCATAATGATTGCTGTTGTCATAGACAAACCAAGGTCATTGCAAACACTGTCAAATTCTTTTTTCAATGTGTCATCCATTCGGACACTAATTGTCGTTTGTGCCATATTACGCACTCCTTTCTACTACTATTATAATACGTTGTTACTACATTGTCAATACATTTCACAATATAATTGTAAATTTTTTTAAAACAAAAAACCGCCTCATGCAGGATACACGGGGCGGCTCTATACTTAATGGTGTCATTTGAAATCGAACTATGATCGTCTAATTTTGTTCTGCCCATAAATAAGTCACCAAATTATCAATAGAAAAATCAAGTTGTTCCTTTTGGGCATGTAGTTTGAGGGATCTTATACAGCGACGCTTGCTGCTTCACGTATTCGTAGGCTTTCTCTATATTGATAGGCTTCTGCTGTTTTGGTAAATGTAACAGTCGCATTGTAATTTGCTTTCACAACCGCTTCAATTTCATCCAGTGAAACGTTGAAAAATTCCTTTCTTGTGTTCACCAGATTCACACGTCGGTCTTCAAATGTGTTATGCAGTATTGTTTCCAGCCCCGGTGCATCATCGCTGAAAATCATTGCATGGACATCAAATTCAAATGGAACAGATGCACTGCTCAACTCGTTGATTCTGTCCATTGGCTCTAATCTTCTTGTCATACCGATCTTATAGATATTTTCACCAAACGAACCAATATTACTGATCACATATACAAATCCAGCCCGTGTATTCTGTTCTCTATGTAAAACATCTTCCTTATCCTTCTGAACAGCAGAAAGTTTTTTCTGCAATTCTTCAATCTGAGAAATATACAGTTGTTTTTCAATATCCTGTGACTTCTGCATATATTTCATTAGCTTGTCAATCTCATTCTTGAATTGGTTTTCTTCTTTTGATAGTTTTTCCTTTTCTCGTTCGATTTCACGGCGTGCCTTTTCTTCCTCTATCATCTGTTCACGAATTGCTTTTTGTTGCAGTTTTTCCTGCTCTTTTTGATACTCATATTGATATTTTGCTGTTAATTGCGTAAGCTTGTTCTCCAACAATTTCTGAGAAATAGCGATTCCATCTGTGATGAATATTTTGTTTATAGTATCAAATGTACGCATTATTTTATTTCTGGAAGAATCTATATTTTTTACAGTTACGCTTGCAATAATAGTTGCACACTCAGAGTTAAAGCACCTCAGAATTTGTTTGATATCCGCCTTTTGTTCCTTACTGTCACCAGTTCTAATAATATCGACTGCTTCACAATTTGTTACAATATTCTTCTCATCAAGCTGCATTAAATGTAGCTTATTTTTATATTCTTCTGATGTTACATTTTCATCAATATCAATTTTCGATAATTCGTACATGGTTTCAGATGTGATTTCTTTTAATTCTCTATGTTCTTCTTCTTTTTTTGATTGTAAAATCTTAATTTCGCCTTTTAGTTTTTCTGACTTTTCTACCAGTATATTCGCTTCCTTTTCAGCGTTATTAACTATTTCATTGGCATGTTTTTTGGCTTCTGTTGTCAGTGTGCTTGCTTCTTTTTCAGCATTATTGATTATTTCATCAGCACGTTTATGTGCTTCTGATTCTGACTGATGAATCAGTTCATTTTCTGCTTTTTTCATGCTGTAATCCAATAAATTTTTTTCATAATCTGCAAAATTTTTGTTGTATAGTTTTTTCTGTTTCCAGATCAGGTAGATCCCAATGATAGGTGGAACTACGAATATCCAAAGTGCAAAGCAAAGTGCAATAACAATTGAATCACAGTAAATCGGATACATTCGTTTAGAGTTCGGAAGGCGGTTTCCACAATTCGTACAGTTGTTACAAAAATCTTCGTTTACAGTTTTACAGCGATTACATAACTTCATTTTTAACATCCTCCAGATTATTTTTTTGTCTTTTCCAGTACAGCATTCATGATTTCCATTTTATCTGTGAATGACATTGAATGAAAAGCTTTTACAAGCTCTTGTGTCATTTCGTCCTGTTGTTCTGCTTTGGAGCTTTGATTAATCATCACAGCTCCATTGTTTTTTATTGCCTGTACGCCATTGTTATCACCACCTATGTAGGATTCTGTTGACATATTAGGATTGTCTGTCCTGCCAAGCAAATAATCCACGGAGCAGTCGAGGTAGTCGGCGATATACGCAAGGTTATCTGCTTTTGGCATAGATGTTTTATAATTTTGTAATGTTCGTTTTCCCATTCCTAATTCAGATAGCATTTGTTCAGCTGTAACTCCAAATTCTCTCAGCTTTTTTTTTATTCTTTCTGAAATGTCAGAAGAAATGTATTCATTTTCCATAAAAACCAACTTTCTTTTTTGTACAAAGTCACGAAAATAATTAAGTTTAGCATTTTTCTATTGACTTTTAGCCAAACTTAGCGTATAATGAAATCACAGTCAAAGAAAGCATGCTTTATCACAAAAAAAAGAATTCTCTCACGCAAGAGATGAGCAGAAAAACAAATACATTTGACACACATTTTTGTTTTAAAGCTTGCTTTACCTAATTGTATCATTTTCCAGTAAAAATGTCAATAGAAAAGGAGGAACTTTTGTTGAATATTGGAGAAAGTTTTAAACTCGTACGCACAACGAGAAATTTGACGCAGGTTCAGCTTGCGGAAAAACTCGGTATTTCAGACAAGATGATCAGTCAGATTGAAAATGGCTTTCGCCCTCCATCGGCTGAGATTCTGAAGAACATGGCAGAATGTCTGAATTGTTCCGCCGATGAAATTCTTGGGGTTGAAAGGGACAGATGACCGCCCTTACAAATGGGCATGAATTGAAACACAAAAGGGGCACGAATTGAAATAGATTTATAATCCAGAGGAAGAGACACGTAATTTGAAAGGAGAACCAAATGGAACAAATGACAACAGGTGATTGGATGTTATTAGCATCTGCAATTATGGCTGTCTGCTCAATTATTATGGGGTTTATAACCATATTTCGAAGTCTTTAATTTTCTAGTGAGGTGATACATTTGCATAGTGTTGAACTTATTGCACTTGGTGTACAAGCGATACTATCAGGGCT
>DYCW01000121.1 GCA_019417865.1 Ruminococcus sp.
CTCTCAATTTAAAAAAGATGGGGTTGTTTTTTCCTCTATGGAACAGTATATGATGTATTATAAGGCTATATGTTTTCATGATACCAAAACAGCAGCAGATATCCTTCATACAGACAATGCCGGTGCCATAAAGGCATTCGGACGTGCTGTAAAAAACTATGACAATATCATCTGGAACGGATACAGACAGTTAATTGTCTATGAAGGACTGCTTGAAAAGTTTCGGCAAAATGAAATGCTACAAGAAAAACTGCTCGCAACTGGCAATGCCATTCTGGCAGAATGTGCTGTACAGGATATGATTTGGGGAATCGGGCTGTCTATGCGAGACGAGAAACGATTCTCCATGCGAGCCTGGAGAGGTCAAAACTTATTGGGTTTTACCTTGATGCAGGTGAGAGAAAAATATAAATCAGAAATATAATATGAAAGAAACAAAAAGAGCAAACCAACACGTAAAAATTGGCTTGCTCTTTTATATTATTTTATTATATAAAATAATATAATTACTAATATATGATAATAAAACTTTGATACATATTATAATTGTACAAATACTTTTATAACCATACCAACCAAAATCAACACACCAATCACGCTGACAACTGCGTAAATCTTTCTGGATTCCCTATCTGCCCTTTCCTTGATGAAATAATATACTCCGGCAATGAGAATGGCAAGTCCAATCAAAATTCCGATCACATTAAAAATCATTTTCTTTTCCTCCATTTTAATAATAATGCAGAGTTTAGAATCACAAGTACAGAACCTGCATTATGAACCAATGCCCCGATAACAGGCTGTAAAATTCCTGTAATCGCAAGTATAATAGCAACAAAATTCAGAAGCATGGAAAAACTAAGATTCAGCTGAATGGTTGTCATCATCCGCTTTGATAAAGCCAATAAATGTGGAATTTCCTTTACCTCATCATCTACAAGAACAATGTCCGCCGCATCTACTGCAATATCACTGCCCACGCCACCCATTGCAATACTGACATTGGATTTTTTCAGTGCAGGTGCATCATTGATTCCGTCGCCAACCATGCAGATGGTTTGACCACTTTTCTGAAAACTCTCAATATGGTGCAGCTTATCTTCGGGCAGGCAGTTCGATTTTATCTCATTGATGTGCAGCTGATTTGCAATGGCATTTGCTGTATTGGCATGATCTCCTGTCAGAAGTACGGGCTGAACGCCGATTTCTTGAATATGAGAAATCATAGACTTGCTCTCCTCACGCACTGTGTCCGCAAGTATAAGATAACC
This sequence comes from Ruminococcus sp., assembly GCA_019417865.1. Lineage (GTDB taxonomy): Bacteria > Bacillota > Clostridia > Oscillospirales > Ruminococcaceae > Ruminococcus_C. The sequence continues at coordinate 1,272 of DYCW01000121.1, forward strand.
TGCAAGCTGTCCGTCAACTGCGGTATAAATCACTGTACAGCCCTGCGAAAAATATTCGTTTGTTTCATTCAGAACGCCTTCAGGAACATGTATTGTATTTTCATTTATGAATTGTATGTTTCCTGCAATCACACGTTTTCCGTCTACATCAGAGGAAACACCACGTCCTGCTGTCATTCTAAACTGTCCGACAGGTGAAAGCTTTCCGCCTTTCTCCCTAAAACAACGTACGACTGCTTTTCCCAAAGGGTGCTCGGAATATTGCTCTGCCGATGCTGTAAGAGAATAGATAACATCAATTGGATAATCCGAAACGCTTTTCACAACTATGACCTTTGGGGTTCCATATGTAAGTGTTCCTGTCTTATCCAAACAGATTTTTGTGACTTTTGAAAGTCGCTCCAGAGCATCTCCTTCCCGAACCAAAAAACCATGCTTTGTTGCATTTCCAATCGCCGCCATAATTGCAGTGGGCGTTGCCAATACCAGTGAGCAGGGGCAGAATACAACCAGAATCGTTACAGCCCTGATAATTTCGCCGCTGATTGCCCATGTTAAAACAGCAGCAGTTAAAGCAATTATTACAATCCATGTCGCCCATCGGTCAGCCAGTCCGACAATTTTTGCCTTTCCAGCATCAGCCGACTGCACAAGCTGAATCATTCTTTGAATAGAACTGTCCTCACCGACTTTGGCAGCTCGCATCTCAAATGTCCCAAATTGGTTTACTGTTCCGCTCGAAACCGCATCACCGACTGTTTTGTCAATTGGCAAAGATTCTCCTGTCATAACTGCTTGATTGACTGATGTTTCGCCACTGAGAATAACGCCGTCTACCGGAATGGTCTCCCCAGGCAATACACGCAGTATGTCATCAACTTGAACGGTTTCGGCAGGAACTACTTTTTCCATACCATTAGAGATGACTCTGGCTGTCTGCGGTGTTAGATGTACCAGTTTTTCAATTCCTGCTCGTGTCTTTGCAACCGTCAAATCTTCAAGCAGACTGCCAAGCTGCATAATGAATGCAACTTCGCCTGCGGCAAAGTATTCCCCAATGCAAACCGAAGCAACCAATGCAAGGGATACAAGCACGTCCGCTTTGATGTCAAATTCGGTTACCAGTCCAATCATCGCTCCCAATATAATGGGTACGCCACAGAGAATAATTGCAATCCAAGCCACATCGAATGGAAGCAAGGCAGGAGCAAAAAGGCTTAATAGCAGTGAGATTCCGCCGATCACAAGAAACATAATATCCTTTTTTATTCCGCCAAGTTCCAGAAACGATTCCAGCTTTTTCATGAGCTTCTTCAATTGTCTTTCCTCCTCTAATTCAATATTACCCATATGGGTATGGGTACATTATACCACTAGGGG
>DYCW01000122.1 GCA_019417865.1 Ruminococcus sp.
GACAGTAACAGTATAGGCAGTGCCGTGCCGACAGGTGCTCTTGTAAGTGTCCAGCGACTTGCCGACCGGCTGCCAGGAAGCCGACCAGTAATCGGCTGCATCATTGTCCCGCAGATAAAGATACCGTCCCGGCAGTGCCATATTGGAATTAAAACGATAGCGTGTAATTCTGCCGTTTGCACCGGATTTTACAAAGCTGTAGCCGCCGGCATTGTTGGAAATGATCGCACCGTATTCCGGTGAACCGAGATAATTCGCCCAGGCGGACGGCGTGTCCGGTCGGGTGATAACGTATTCCTTGTTCGCAAGGTCAAAATATCCGTATTGCATGGGATGATACTCCTTTTTGATTTCGATAGATTTGTATATGGTTATTGTACCATATCGCTGTAGACAATGCAAGTAAAATTTTGCACAAGCCACGCAAATTTATTTTCATATTTTCTAAAGAAATCTTTTTTGAATCTGCTGCGAGTCGTCACTGCGGTTTTCTCAATCCCACCAGAAATACCAGACTGTAGACTGTTTCAATTCCTCTGCCAATGCGGAAATAGAACCCATTCCCTGTTCTACAATATCACTGCAAAATGCGTACTGTTCTTTTGCCAATGCCATTGCATCGGCTTCAGAAACCGGCTTGGATACAATGCATTCCAGTGTATCAAAACCAATACAAGCAGGCACAGCACCATACTTTTCATACCAGTACTGAAAGACTGCCATCATATCCTCCGAATCCGGACAGTCGTTCCAGCCGCCAAACGGCAGCCATGCGAATACCTCCCAAGGATTTACAGTTGGGATTTCAACCAGACACAACGGTGTTTCTTTCCGGAATCTCAACGCTGTCTGCAAGGACAAAAAGCGGTGCAGTCCCTGTGATGGCTTTGTATCAGAGGAAAATGAAGTATGCTCCCTTTCTGCATCCTCGGAAAAATATGCTTGATCCCACTCCTTCAGCCGGGCTTTCCCATCTGCAATCGGAGAAAGCGGCAGATGGGCTGCTCCATCCGGAAGCACCTCTTGCAGGGTTTCCAATATGTCTGCATCAATCAAAACAGGCGTAAATCCCTGCTGTTTTCCCCGTATGCGTGCCTGCTGATAGGCATCCCATATATCCTCCAGATCCATCAAATCCTCTGGTGTTGGCAGCTGTTTCAATGGAATATGAAATGATAAATCTTTCCATGATTTTTCTTGCTGCTCCTGCACATCTGCTTTTGCACCATCGTTTTTTCCAGAAAAAATTCTTCTAAAAAATGACATGAGAAACCCTCCTTTTTCCTTATTGTATCATGTTTTCTCAGCCTTGTCTATCATAGATGTGAAAACACCACGCAAATCCATTTTCGTTTAGGAAAAACGATCTGACCTTCGCCGGCGAAAACGCTACGCTGTTCGCCTGTGTCCGCTGTCCGCCCTGTTCCTCATTCAAATTTGCATCCTTACCACTCTAAATTTCTCTGGTCTGTATCGTTTTGTTTCCTCAAAGGGCGGACAGCGGTATGTTGTTCTTCGTCTGCCTTGTCTAAACTCGTTTGCTCTGCAAGGATGGCAGCTTGCCCCCCTTGCATCCCCCTCGCCAAGCTGAGCCAGCTTGACCGCAGTCGCCTGCGGCGTAGAATGACTCCATCATTTAAAAATGGATTTGCATGGATTCTCACCCGCAGGGTTGACAGCCATCGGGTTCCCTTGTATAATGAAAGAAGAAATTCGCACACACCACGGGAGGAACGGATCATGCACATTTTACACACACAGCCCAAGGAAGACGGCTTTTTTATGCCAGCAGAATTTGCACCGCATGACGGCTGTATTATGATATGGCCGGAACGGTCGGATTCCTGGCGAAACGGTGCCTATGCTGCACGAAATGCCTTTGTAAAAATTGCAACTGCCATCGCTGCATCCGAGGCAGTCACCATGTTGGTCAGCAATCAGCAGTATGAAACGGCAAGAGCCATGCTGCCGCCGGAAATCCGTTTGATCGAATGCTCCACTGACGATGCCTGGGCAAGAGATACTGCCCCCACCTTTGTCCTGCATCCGGACGGCAGACGGCGTGGCATCGACTGGGGCTTTAACGCCTGGGGCGGTCTGACAGACGGTTTATATTTCCCATGGGACAACGACAACCATGTTGCCCGAAAGGTCTGCGACCTCTTCCGCTGCGACTGCTATGATATGCGGCATATTATCTTAGAAGGCGGCAGCATTCACAGCGACGGGGAAGGAACCATTCTCACAACAGAGGCTTGCCTGCTCAGCAAAGGACGCAATCCCCAAATGACAAAAGCAGAAATTACAGAGATGCTCTGCCACTGCCTGGGTGCAGAGACCGTCATCTGGCTGCCGAGGGGGATCTATCAGGATGAAACCAATGAACATGTGGACAATATCTGTGCCTTTACCGAACCGGGAAAGGTCGTACTTGCCTGGACAGAGAATCCATCTGATCCACAATATCTGCTGTCCAAAGCTTGTTTAGAGGTACTGGAACAGGTAACCGATGCCAAGGGAAGACACCTTCAGGTACAAAAACTGCCGATTCCCTCCCAACCGATTTGCATGACAGAAGAAGAATGCACCGGTTTGGATCTATGGGACGGCGAACCAACCCGAACACCAGAGGAACGACTGGCAGCCTCCTATGTCAACTTCTATATTTCCAACGGGGCAATCATTGTTCCACAGTTTGATGACCCCATGGATGCGGTAGCAGTCAAAATTCTGCAAGACTGTTTTCCGACCAGAAGCATTGTTCCCATTGCCGCAAGGGAGATTTTAATCGGCGGCGGAAATATTCATTGTATTACGCAACAAATACCGAAAAAGTATATACCAAATCAGGAATAAGCGAATTTCGTTGATAGAGGGCATTATGAATAGGATATCACTAATTTATCTAATGCATCAGAAAGGGGTTTTTACCATGAGAATTGTAACAGTAGCAGCCGTACAAATGGCATGCAGTCCAGATGTACAGGAAAATTTAGAGACAGCAAACCGTCTGGTACGGCAAGCTGCCGCAGACGGAGCCAATATCATTTTGCTGCCAGAATTGTTTGAACGACTGTATTTCTGTCAGGAACGACAGTATGACTACTATAGCTATGCAACACCGCTGTTAGAGGACCCTGCTGTTCAGATGTTCCAGGAGGTTGCTGCGGAACTGCACGTGGTACTCCCCATCAGTTTCTATGAACGTGCCAGAAACAATACCTTTAACAGTATCGCTATACTGGATGCTGACGGCTCCATCCTGGGCTGTTACCGGAAGACACATATCCCGGATGACCATTTTTATCAGGAAAAATTCTATTTCACACCCGGTGACACCGGTTTTCGGGTTTGGCATACAGCATACGGCTGCATTGGTGTTGGAATTTGCTGGGATCAGTGGTTTCCGGAAACGGCACGCTGTATGGCATTGCAGGGGGCAGAACTGCTGCTATATCCCACCGCAATCGGCTCAGAACCACTCCTGGATGTGGACAGCTCCGGGCACTGGCAGCGTTGTATGCAGGGACATGCAGCTGCCAATCTGATGCCAGTGATTGCCGCAAACCGCACCGGCACAGAACATGTCATTCCCTGCAAAGAAAACCAGTATCAACAATCGGAACTGACATTTTACGGCTCTTCTTTTATCACAGATCATACCGGAGAGATTATAAAAGAAGCAAAACGGGATTTGAACTGTGTGCTGACAGCAGAATTTGATTTGGATGAAATACAAAAAGACCGGCTGGAGTGGGGGTTGTTCCGTGATCGCAGACCTGAGATGTACAAGGCAATCAGCAATCCGATTCCGCTTCAAAAATAAGCAGCTTCTCCCCATGAAAAAATAAGAAATAGGAGGTTTTCCATGGCATTCCGTAAGCTTACCGCAGATGATACAAATATTTTTTATGAGATGTGCGAAGAATTTTTTCACTCCCCTGCTGTCTTGCATGCAATTCCATTTGCACACCATGTTGCCACCTTACAGGAAATTCTGCGTTCCGATCAATATTTACTCGGTTATTTATTGGAGATAGATGGTCAACCTGCCGGATTTGCAGTACTGAATAAAATGATGCAGCAGGAAGCCGGCGGTTTGGTTCTTTGGGTAGAGTGTCTCTATATCCGTCCGCCGTTCCGCTCCCATGGACTGGGCAGGCAGTTCCTGCAATTTGTAGCAGCAGAATGGAAGGGCAAGGCAAAACAACTGCGGCTGGAAGTCGAACCGGAAAATGAACGGGCTGCCGCTCTCTATCAGAAAATGGGGTATCAGGTATTGCCATATCAACAAATGATTTTACCATTGGATGAACAATATTCTCCCATATAGAAAGGATTTTTTCGCCATGAAACAAAAACAATATGGACTCCGGATACTATTTGTCATCATTGGCGTGCTGCTGATTGGCATTGCCATTGGAATGCTGCGACTCTCTGCCTTTGGTTCCGATCCATTTACTGTCATGAACCTTGGCTTCAGCGGCCTGCTCTCATGGCAGTTCGGTACATGGCAATTGCTTGTAAACTGTATACTCTTTCTTTTTATGCTGCGAAAAGCAAGAGATCTTATCGGCTTTGGCACGGTATTTAATATGGTCTGTGTGGGCTACATTGCTGATGCATTAGTCTGGCTCTATCATAAGGGATTTGGCGAAACAGTTTCACTCGCTTTCCGCATTGTATTGCTGATTATCGCTGTAGGGATATTCTGCTTTGGTGTTGCATTCTATATGCGTGGAGATATGGGCGTATCTCCCTATGACGCTGTTGGTTATCTCATAGAACGCATGACCAGCCAAAAATTTCCTTTTCGCTTTGCACGAATTGCGTCGGATGTGATCTGTGTCATGGCTGGATTTCTGTGCAGCTGGAAAACAGAAACCACCTGGACAATAATTGGTGTGGGCACGATTATCATGGCATTTTGTACCGGACCGCTTGTGACATTCTTTTTGGAAAAGGCAGCAACACCGATTTACGACCATTTCCGAAAAAAATAGAATCCAATGAAAAAGGCTTACAGGGTTCTTTTTTAAACAATATGAGTTCGATCCGTGCATTTTATCGCTACCTATCAGAAATCGTACCGGCGAAAATGCTACGCCGTTCGCCGGTGAACCGGATATATGGCATAATGTCACTGCGTTTCTGTTTAATTATGTGAGGTGACTTTTGAGATTGGTTTGATATAATGAATCATAAAATGAATCGGAAATTGGAGGGGGAAAATATGAAAACTTTATATGTATCAGATTTGGACGGAACATTATTAAGAAACAATGAGAGAACTTCAAGCTTTACAAATAGTGTGATAAATGATTTGACGGAACGAGGGATGATTTTTTCCTATGCAACTGCTCGGTCTTTGATCACTGCTCAAAAAGCAACTGCGGGAATTCTTGCAAAAATTCCGCTCATTGTATACAACGGTGCATTTGTGATAGATAATGCAACAAAAAATATCTTAATTGCAAATTATTTTGATACTTCAGTGCATGAGGTGTTAGATGACTTATTTAAAAATAAAGTCTATCCAATCGTGTATGCATATATAGACGGAAAAGAGAAATTTTCATTTGTACCGGAATTGTGTACAACGGGAATGCAGAAATTTCTTGATAGTAGAAAAGGGGATGTCCGTACGAATCCAGTAAATGCAGTTACGGATCTGAAATCAGGAAACCTGTTCTATATCACTTGTATCGATGCACCTCACAAACTGAAACCATTGTATGAAAAATATAAGAGCGTATTTCATTGTGTCTATCAGACAGATATCTATACAAACGAACAATGGTTAGAGATCATGCCTTTAAATGCCTCAAAAGCAAATGCTACTAGACAATTAAAATCATTATTAGGATGTGAAAAAATAGTTGCCTTTGGCGATGGAAAAAATGATATCGATCTATTTGAATTGGCTGACGAAAGTTATGCAGTTGAAAATGCTCATGAGGATTTAAAAAAATACGCTACAGATATTATTTTATCGAATGAGGAAGATGGCGTTGCTCGGTGGCTTGCTCAGAATTTTATTTAATAATTCTAATTTGTAATGAATAATAAAATAAATTGGAGATTAATTCTATATTATTTGTAGATCAGAGAATATTATGATGAATAGGGAAAATAATTTACACATAAAATTCCATGCGTTTCAGTTACATATGAGAGTCCATGCGTTTCAGTTATGGGCAAAAATAAATTATCCTGAAAAAACAGAGGAAAATGATAATGGCGAGTGGTGCTTTTGTGATAAATATGATAAGATGTTTTCATGTGCCCTCAATTTTATAAAAAATAATTCCGCTGCAGCTGCTACAGATCAAGTAATTGATGATTTATTGTATGTTATTGCAAGGGATAATGAAGGCAGCTTGCTCCTTACAGAATTAGAAAAACACAACGAATGGTTCTCCTTATTGTGCAGATGTAGTTTAAAAACAGATTATACAAATGCAAAATGGCAGTTTGCAGAGCATTTAAGCAATTACAGAGGGGATGACGATCTTCAAAAATTGATCTATGATTTTCTGGTAGTGGAAAATGAATATACAGAAAGAATGGCGTTAATCGCATTAGCTGATATTGATCCCGAAGAAGCTGAAAAATATGCGATTGCGTTTTGGGAAAGAAAAAAGTTTCAGAATAATGAATATCAGGATGAATACCAAAAGATTGCGACTCTGCATGTTTTATATCGGATTCATTCCTCTAAATTAAATTTTTATTTAGAGAAAGCAGAACAATCCAACTATAAGTATCTTAAAATGAATGCACAGGAAATGCGTGAGAACCGATACCGCTGTTAACGGATACATTTTCATTTCTCTCCAAACACCAAAAGAATTGTTGCCGTCTCCAAACATAAAAAGGTCGCATCTGATTCCAAAACCAGATGCGACTTTTTTTGTGGTATCATTATCGCAGCGTTACCCATCATGTATCCAATTTCCGTATCCGCAAATGGATTCCCTGCCGGTCTGCCAATGCCTGTGCCGCTTCCAGCTCTTCTTTCGGCAGTACATCTACGACACTATACATCACCTTGGGAACATACTGCTTGCAGTCGGCTGCAAACTGTTGTAAAGCGGTAAATGCCGCTTCCTTATAAATGGGACGGGTTACCTTCAAATAGGCTTCCTCTGTGCCAGCGTTCAGGCTAATGGACACAATATCCACCCGTCCCTGTAAATCCTGTGCCGTCTTCCGGTTGTGCAGCAAATCCGAAAGTCCATTGGTATTCAGACGAATGCAACGTACCTCCCGTTCCTGCTTCAAATAATCTGCCGTCTGGCAGAGCAGCTCCAACCGCTCCGTTGGTTCCCCAAACCCGCAGAAAACGACTTCTTGATAAGCAGAAACATCCACGGCATCCAGTGCTGCCTTGACTTCCTCCCAACTCGGTTCGTGCTCCAACCACAACGGGTCAGAACCATACGCAGTATCGCCCATTGTGCGAATACAGAATGTACAGGCACAGGGACATCGGTTTGTTAGATTCAAATATAAATTGCTGCCCACTGCATAGACAATCGTCATTGCTGTTTTTTTCATAAAAAAACACCTCGCATGATAAATAATATAACGTGATTTCGATGAAAATGCATACTATCGCTACCAACCAAAAGCTGTGCCGGCGAAAACGCTACGCTGTTCGCCTGGGTAAGCCGCCGTCCTGTTTTAGGAAATGTTTTACATGATTGCAACCTATCTTTCTTTTTTGGAAACAGAACGGCGGCTATCATTTTGTTATTTTTCTAAATAAAATCACCATATATCGTTAGAACAATGCGGTGGCTGCCGCCCCCTGCACCCCTGCCAAGCTGAATCAGCTTGACCATAGTTCGCCGTCCGACGGATAACACGCTATCCATCGAACTCACATTATTTATGATAGGGACTGCCGCCTAAAATCTGATAGCCCCGATAAATCTGCTCCAACAGCATCACCCTTGCCAATTGATGCGGAAACGTCATTGCCGACATGGAAAGCCGCAAATCCGCTGCCCGTTTCACACATTCTGCCAAACCATAAGAACTGCCGATCAACAATGTCACCGCTGTATCACCCTGCACCGCAGCACGCTGCAACAACTGTGCAAACTGCGGACTATCCAGCTGTTTCCCCTCTATGCACATCGCAATCGTAAAACCTTTTTTCCGTTTGAGCAGCGGCTGTGCTTCCTTTTCCAGTGCTGCTGCAATCTCTTTTTCAGACGGCCGCTCCGGCAAAAAAACCGGCTCTAATTCCACACATTGCAGCTTGCAAAAACGGGAAAGCCGTTTTTCATACTCTGCACACGCTGCCCGTAAATAGGGTTCTTTCAACTTGCCATACGTCAAAAGCTGTATCAGCTGCATCTTAAAAAATCACCGCCTTTTCCAAACCTGTTGGTGCAGCGACATGCAATATGTAATCCCGATTTCGCTGCATTTCCGAAAGACCAGACAAGGCTGCCTGTTCTGCACAATTCGGCGTATTGTTATGCTGACTCAGATGTCCCAAAATCAGTCTTGTCGTACCGGCTTCCACCAGCTCTTTGGCAAAGGCAGCACTGTCCGCATTGGAAAGATGTCCTTTTTTGCCTCGTATCCGTGCCTGCAAAAATGCGGGATAGGAACCGTTTCGCAGCATGGATTCCTCATAATTGGACTCTAACAACACCAGATCACAGCCCTGTACCCCTTTCCGAACCGCTTCTGTGACTTCCCCTAAATCGGTGCAGATGGCACAAGTACGATCATCTGATGTGCGGATACGATATCCACAACTACCAGCCGCATCATGTGGTGTAGGAAAGGGGGTAATCTCCCAGTTGTCTGCAATGGTTTGCGTTTGCTCCATATAAATTAAGGGGACATCCATGGACAGTTGGTCTACCAGTTCATGCAGGGTTTCCGCAGTCCCACAGAGCGGAACGGGATGCTGTTTCAAAAAGACCCGCAGCCCGGCAATATGGTCACGGTGCGTGTGCGTGATGCAGACCGCCTGTACCGCCTGAGGAGAAATATCACGCTCCTGTAGAGCATGACAAAGTCTTCTGTTAGAAACCCCAATATCAAACAGAATGCCAGCTTTTTCACTGCCAAGATAAGCTGCATTGCCGGAACTGGAACTAAAAAGGGAGTAAAATTTTGCCATAAACGTTTCATCCTTCGTTTTGTTTAATAAAAGCACAGCTGGATGGTCTGGCGTTCAAAATAGACATGCTGCTGTCTCGCCTACTCGTTAAAAAATGCCCTCTTAATCAACAAGAGGGCAGCTGTATTGGCTGCGATCACACAGAACAAATCATGCACATTTGCTCTGTCAAACCGCACCCATTTATTTTCCTTACAGGGCTTCCCGCAGCGTGGAAACCGGTGTGGAGATTTTTTGAATATCTGCACCAACCTGCCGCAGTTTTTCATCCAGGCAGGAATAACCACGTTCAATATGATAGATATCTTCAATTTCTGTGATGCCTTGTGCTGCCAAACCTGCAATAATCAATGCAGCACCTGCACGCAAATCACATGCCTTTACCGGTGCCCCAGTCAGCTTTCCTGTGCCCTCTACTACTGCCACTTTCCCATCTACGGAAATATCGGCACCCATACGCCGTAACTCATCGACATACCGGAATCGTTGTTCCCAAACGCCTTCCGTGATAATACTCGTTCCCTCTGCCAATGTCAGCAACGTGGTAATCTGCGGCTGCATATCTGTTGGAAAACCCGGATGCGGCATGGTCTTGACATTTGTCCGCACGAGCGGACCGTCTACCCAAACCCGCACACTGTCATCAAACTCTTCCACATTGACACCAATCTTTCGCATCTTCATGGTAATCGGTTCCAAGTGCTTCGGAATGACGTTCTTCACCAACACATCCCCATGTGTGGCAGCTGCCGCAATCATAAAAGTTCCAGCTTCAATCTGATCTGGAATCACAGAATAGGTGGTACTGTGCAAACGCCGCACGCCACGAATCTTGATGACATCGGTTCCAGCACCCATGATGTCTGCCCCCATCGAATTCAGGAAATTCGCAAGGTCAACAATATGCGGTTCTTTTGCTGCATTTTCAATGACAGTCAAGCCCTCTGCCCGAACCGCTGCCAGCATGGCATTCATGGTTGCACCCACAGAAACAACATCTAAGTAAATCTGATTGCCCGTCAACTTTTCTGCAACCAGGTCAACCATACCATGCTGAATATCACATTTTGCTCCCAGTGCAGCAAATGCTTTCAGATGCTGATCAATCGGACGGTCGCCCAACGGACATCCGCCCGGCATGGAAACCCTTGCTCTGCCAAATTTTCCCAACAGTGCACCCAGAAAATAATAGGATGCCCGCATTCTTCTGGCACTCTCATATGGTACACAAAAATTTTTTAACCCGACCGTGGAAATCCGAACCGTTGTTCGATTGATATAATCTACCTGTGCCCCCATCTCGTACAGAATCCGCAGACTGATGGAAACATCACTGATTTCCGGTACATTTTCCAATACACAAGGCTCATCGCACAGCAAAACTGCCGGAATCAAAGCAACTGCTGCATTCTTTGCCCCGCTGACTTCGATTTCACCGGAAAGCCGGCGTCCGCCATGAATTACAAATTTATCCACTTTATTCTCTCCTTTTGCATCTGATACGGCTTATCATTCTCTATTTTTCTTGCAGCCGCAAGCGTACTGCTGGTTTTCTCTACGCTGCATCATTTGACGTTTCATCCTCTGAAGCATACCAGTGCAGTTCGCTGCCGTCATAGGATTCTACTGTCACGGATTCCATGACAACAGAAGTATACGGCTTATCATCGCTATTTTTATCTGTGATTTCTGAAATGGCAATCGCAACATCCAGTCCGTCTACAACCTGTCCGAAAACAGTGTATTTTCCGTCCAGCCATGGTGCACCACCAATTGTAGTGTACAGTTCTTTCTGCTCTTCGCTGTAAGCACCGTCGCCATGTGCCTCATATTGCTCCAGCGTCTCTAAAGATACCGGGCCGCCAGTGACAATATAAAACTGACTGCCATCCGTATCGGTTCCGCCATTGTTTGCATAAGCAACGGCACCACGCACATGAATCAGCGAAGAATCGGTACCACCGTCAAATTTGCCGCCCCAGATACTTTCCCCACCGGTTCCATTTCCCTTTGGGTCACCGCCCTGAATCATAAAGTTTTCAATCACACGGTGGAACAGCAGTTCATCATAATAGCCATCTTTGGCATGTGTAACAAAGTTTTCACATGCTTCCGGCAGTAAATCAGAAAATACTTTTATTTTAATTGTACCATAATCTTTTACCTGAATGACAACCAGTTCTTCCCCTTTTTCCGGTGCAGTAAAATTTTTTACTGCTACTGTTTCCTGTTTGTTGGCACAACCCGTCAAACCCTCCAGCAGCAGCACACCGCTCATCAGCAATGCAGGGATTCGCTTCATATCCTTCACCTCAGTTTGTCCATCCTGCTCGTCAGTTACGCATAGTTTACATAAGAACACCTTTTATTATACACGATTTTTTACAGCTTGTAAAGTATCCATCCAGTTTTTTTCTGTGGGTTTGTCATATCTGACGGAAAGCCTTTGAAAAACAATTTTACTTTCGTCACAACGACGCACAAAACAAGAAAACTTTTCCGGTTTATTCATGTTTTCCACAAGACTATTCTATTCCATTTTCTGGCACAAACGAATCTCCATTCGTTTTTCCCCAGTTGGTGATTTCAATCCGTTCAATGCGAATGGGTTCCTCGGAAAGTGTGCTGTTGGCAATGGTATCAATGACAGCAAAGCTTTCCTTTCCATATGCCTGTGCAAAAATGGTCATCTGTTGGGCACAGTCCGGCACACCGCCCCAACGCAGGAATGTATCGACAATTTCTGCCGCATTTTCATTTGTTGCTGCCAACTGTTCTTTTGTTTCCTCATCCATGACAATCGAATTGCATACTAAAAAACGAGTCCCGCAGTATGCGGCATCATTGCCAAAGAGCATTTTCAAGAAATTATTTTCCCTTTCCGTGACGGGAGCACAAAATGCACCCCGAAACGGCCAAAGATCCGCCGTTAGTTCCGTTTCTACTTTCTGACGACTTTCGTCCAGCTGGTCATCCAGTGAACCATCCTCATTTGGACTGCCGGCACGGAAGTAAACACCCGGTTCGGTCTGGTAGACATAGGTATCGTTATAGTATCCGTTTTCCGCCAATTCTGTAAATTGTGCAACATAGTTTGGAGCCGCCTCCGGATAGAGAACGGCTGTAATCTCCCCCACAGAGGTGTGCACAATCATCGCTGGATCGTCATCCGTGGGGGATTCCAACTGCAGCAAATGTGCTTCGCTCATATCAATATAGGAGGCATCATTCTGTGCCATCCGGATGGTACAGGAAAACATCGTCAAGCTGATGAGAGAAAGAATAATGAGAATTGTCAGCAGGATAGAAACACTTTTTTTCTTTAATTTTGCCATATTACTCCTTTCAAATTGTTATCTGATGTGCATTTGATAAGATCGGTCTGATCCGTCGAATGGTGATTTCCCATTGTTTGAGAAAATATCGGCAATGCCGAAAAAAGGGAAGAAACTCCCTGCAGTGAATTGCACTCGCCCAAGCCGCTCTGATTTCCTAACAAACATCCTTTGCAGTTATATCTTCTCAATCTGTGTGCCCTGACGGGTTTCCTTGACCCGATAGCCCAACGCTGCAATCGCATCCCGCAGTCTGTCTGCTTCTGCAAAATCCTTTGCCTTTCTTGCGGCTGCCCGTGCTTCTACCAGCTCCTGTACTTCTGCCGGAATGGCATCCTCCTGTTTCCGCTGATACAAAATGCCCAGTACCCCCGTCAGCGTATCAAACAGCTTTGCACCCACTTCCAGCTGTCCCTTCGTGGTAGCTGTATCGGCACTCATCCGGTTCAAATCTCTTGCCAACTCAAACAAGGCAGTAATCCCGTCCGCTGTGTTCAAATCATCATCCATCGCCGTAATAAACTGCTGTTCTCTCTGTGCAAATATTGCCTTTGCGGCTTCTGTGCAGTCTCCTGCCGGTGCAGCTGCCATTGCCCGATCCAGTGTATCCCGACAGGTATACAACCGTTCCAGAGAAGCCTTGCAAGCATCCAGCAGTTCTTTGCAGTAATTAATCGGACTGCGATAATGTGCCTGTATCATCATATATCGAATGACCTCATAGCCGTACTGCTCTGCCACTTCTCTGACAGTAAAGAAATTGCCAAGGGATTTCGACATCTTCTTGTTGTCGATATTGATGTAACCGTTGTGCATCCAGTAGTGCGAAAATGGCTTTCCCGTTGCTGCCTCGCTCTGTGCGATTTCGTTTTCATGGTGCGGAAAAATCAAATCCTGTCCGCCGCAGTGCAAATCCAATGTTTCACCGAGATAATGACTCGACATAGCGGAACATTCAATATGCCAGCCTGGACGACCTTTTCCCCATGGAGAGTCCCAGTATGGTTCTCCTGGCTTTGCCGCTTTCCAGACAGCAAAATCCAGTGGGCTTTCCTTTTGATCATTCACATCAATCCGTGCTCCTGCCTGTAACTCTTCCATAGGCTGTCCGGAAAGCTTGCCGTAATCGGAAAAAGATGCTGTGCGGAAATAAACATCCCCGTTGGATTCGTAGGCATGACCGCTGTCCACCAGCTTTTTCACCAAATTGATAATCAAATCCATGTTTTCGGTTACTTTCGGATGGACATCGGCATCCATCACATTTAAACCATGGGCATCCGTCTTGTACTCCTGAATATAGCGTTCCGAAAGTTCCACAGACGGAATGCCCTCCTCATTCGCACGGCGGATGATTTTATCATCGACATCCGTAAAATTCTGCACATAGGTGACATCATAACCACGATATTGCAAATACCGCCGCAATACGTCAAACGCACAAATCGGACGGGCATTGCCAATATGAATATAGTTGTAAACCGTTGGCCCACACGCATAAATGCGGACATGATTCGGTTCGATGGGGATGAGCTCCTCTTTTTTTCTGGTCAATGTGTTATAAATCTGCATATGGATTCAAGTTCCTTTCTATCAGTCTCTCTATTTGGGTGTGCCTGCCCTGCCAGCTGGAAAACAGGCACACAGGATTCCAGGATCATTTTTTATTTTGCTTCATGGTCTTCTAAAGCAGAAATCTCCTGCTGCAAAGCCGTCACGCAGCTTTTCAGAGCATTGATATCTTGCAAATTCAAATCTGGACAATGCACCTGATCCAGTTCTTCGATGACCTTCTTTCCAGCACAGCGTGCCACTCTTGCCGGAACGCCGACTGCTGTACAGTCATCTGGTATCGGTTTCAATACGACTGCATTGGCAGCAATTTTCACATTATTGCCAATCGTAATGGGACCAAGCACCTTTGCACCCGCTCCCACCATGACATTATCGCCCAGCGTTGGATGTCGTTTTCCTTTATCTTTCCCTGTCCCGCCGAGGGTAACCCCCTGATACAGCAGACAATTTTCACCGATCTCCGTTGTTTCCCCGATGACAACACCCATCCCGTGGTCAATGAACAACCCCTTGCCAATCTTCGCACCCGGATGAATTTCAATTCCGGTGCGGTGTCTGGCTCTCTGGGAGATGATACGAGCAATCGTAAAGAATCCACGTTCATAAAACCAATGGGCTTTCCGGTAGCTTCGTACCGCCTTCAGACCGGAATACGTCAGGAGAATTTCCAGCGTACTGCGAGCAGCTGGATCTTTCTGTTTCACAATGGCAATATCTTCTTTTAATGTTTGGAACAAGGCAACCCCTTCCTTTCAGTTTCAAGATCAATATACACAAAAAACCTCTGCCGGATACCATTTGTACCCATGCAGAGGTGGTCAGGAAGCACCACGGTTCCACTCTGATTTTTCACTCATAAACCCGTAACGAGGGCAGACGGAATTGGATACTATGTAAGCCTCCCAAAAAAGCCTTACAGTTCCCCGCATCAACTAACAGTGGCACTTCGCAGCGATTGGATATGCCGTCACACCGCCCCGACACTCTCTGCAATCACAAATGGCTGTTACTCTTACTGCTGCGTTTTTCGCTCTTATATTACAGATGGAAACATCTGCATTCTTTTTTATTATACGCAAATTCTCTGCATTTGTCAATGCTGTTTTGGGGATTTTTTTAAGAGAAAATTCCCTTCATTTTCTTTTAGAAAAGAAAAGCTGAAACGACAGAAAGAAGAACTATTTCTTCTTAGATAAAACAGTCTGCATTCCGCCGGCGAATTCGCTTCGCTGTTCGCCTGTGTCCGCTGTCCGCCCTGTCCTGTGTCTCAATTTATAGTCTGACCACACTAAATTTTTGTATTCCATACCGTTTTGTTTTTATGAGGCGGACAGCGGATAGTTTGTTTCTCATCCAGCAACTTGTTACAATTCGTTCGCTTTGCAAGGGTGGCAGCTTGCCCCCTATTTAGAGGATGCCCTTCCCCTTTGTCGGCTACGCCGACATTCTTGCCCAACCCTTTTGTCAGCGTTGCTGACATTTTCCCACGCAGTGGGAAATCACCCACACCGTGGGGAATCCCCCTCGCCAAGCTGAGCCAGCTTGACCGCAGTCGCCTGCGGCGTGTCATGCTTTTCCAGCTTCTCTGAGAATTGGTTCAACGTGCCATTCTCTTCGCAATTGTACTGCCCAGCACAGCTGCCAGCCCTAGCACCAACAGCACAATGCCTGCTATCAGTCCCACACGGGTACAATGATACAGCACCCCTGTCAACGCTGCATAGACCGCAGGTACCTTGATCGCCAGACCACTGAAATAAGATGTCGCCAATGCCCAGGCAGTCGGCACTGTCAAAAAGATCCCATTCATCAGAAAAGCACAGCCCGGAAAATAGAGTTTTCCCCATTCTCCTTTCCGCTCCAACAGCACCAGAACCGCTATCAGCACGACACTCAAAATACCGCAGCCACCACACAACAGCCATAAATAAATCTGCTTGCCGATGAGCTTATTGAAAATATTCGCATTCTGCATCGTCGTAAAATGATAAACATCCAGCTGCGAGGTTAGTTCCGTTCTTGCCTTCTCAATGGTTTCCTGCAATTTTTCTTCATAAACCGTATCCTTTGGATAGTTGATTTCTTCTGCATAGTCGGAAAAGAACTGCGTCAAGGCAGCTTCTAAATCTGTCATATCCAAATGATACAGCAGATCTGCATTGTTTAAGCGTTCATATTCTGATCGCACCCGATTTGCAAGCTGATCTGCAATCCAGTCCTCTGTAATCACATCCAAATACGTTTCCGGCGGAATGGCTGTGGTCTGGTACTGGGATGTAAAATAACTTTCTATGCTGTCATGTACCTTTTCCGCCACATTCTGCTTCTCTATCTGCGTGATACAAACCTGTGGAGAGGAAAGTAAATAGCCTGCATAACCGCTTATCAATGTACCCAGCACGGTAAACGTCAGTAAAATGGTCAACAGTACCCGCAGCAATAAGCGTCTTCCAAATCCGTCTGTCATTGTGCTGCCTCCTCATTGACATAAAACTCTGTATTGATACAGTCACAGACCACGCCGACCCTGGTACTGGAAGAACCAAATACCTGCATTTCACAGGTGTAAAGCGTCAGCTGCTCTTCGTTCGTTGGCAAAATATACTGCTTGTCAGTGTTTTCAAATTGAATGTTCTTTTGTACTGCATAAGTAAACCGTCCATAGCTGGTGTACAATGTCAGGGTATCGCCCGTTTGCAGTTCATCCAACTTGTTGAAGAAGGTATTTACATGGGCACTGATCACAACATTTCCGCCAGCACCGGCGATGGAAGAGGCAGTGGTCTGACATGCCCCCAGCTCTAACAGTTCCTCTGTCGTTCCCCAGTACACTGGCACATAAAGGTCAATGGCATCACAAGACAGCACACCATACTGCTCTCCGAATGCCGAGTAGACCGGTTCCCCGGTTTGAGAAACTTTGCCGCTGTAAGTGGTTGTAATATCATTCTGGACAATTTCCAGACCATCCGCCCCGCTGGACGGTGTCTGTTTCAGATCATCCATAAAGGCAATTTGCAGATAAGTATGCAACTTTTCATACGGACGGATGCCGCAAATTAAAATAATTGCCGCACAAAGCAGTAACGTTACTACTGGCAATATCAGAGGCATCGCCAGCGGTAAAGCTGCGGTCGTCTCTTTTTCCACAGATTTCTTCTTCATTCTACATCCTCATTCTGTTTTTTTCTGCCCGCAAAGAAGACCAGTGCCGCTATCCCACTCACACCACCGCCAGCCAGCAGGGCTGCAATGGTAATGGGTAGTGTATAGGATTTCCCGGTTTCCTCCACCGTCACACCCATAGCAGAAACATCAATTAGCTTACCGTTTTTGTCTCTTGCACTGACCACAACGGTATCATTGGTCATCTCATCTACCGTAAAATGCAGTCCCAACGAATCGCCTACGCCCAAAAATTCATTCAGCACATCTGCCCTATCGTTCAGCGGCAGCTGCTTAATGAAGCTATTTCGCTCTTCCGGTGTTAAATTGGAAAGATAATTGCTGCGTTCTTCTGCCGGCATCTGGTTTACATAGTCAATCTTTTCCTGCATGGTCATATCCACGAATGGCTTCACCGTGGTAACAGTGGATTCATTATTATTCTGTGGTGCATCTGTCACAACGGGTGCTGGATTGGAACCAGATCCATTATTAGAGCCGGATGGTGTTGTGGCAGAATTGCCGCCACCAGAAGACGGTTTTTCTACGCCAAAATAATCATACAGCAAATCGTCCACCCTTCCCTGATAGGAATAGATGGAAGCAATCGCCTGATCACACTGTTCGGAAGTGTAGTTCCCGCCGCCATACATCGCAATCCCTTCTTGAATGTACTGTGACGGAATGCCAACTGCATAAGCAGCGGAAATCACATCATTTACGGTAGCGGCAGAAGCCGGAACAGCCGTTCCGGCTCCCAGCAGTGTCAGACTGCAAAGAACCGCACAAATGGTTCTCCATGTTTTTTTCATAAAAGTTCCCTCCTGGTCATGGTCTATTTCTGTTTTGTATGTTTTCAGTCACGAATCCATCCTTATGGTTTGGATAAGACAACAACATTATAGCATTCCTCTGCGGTTCTGTCAATGAAAACTGTGTGAAAATGCAGAATTTGGTCATCTATCCACAGCAAAAGGGAAAGGAACGGCACTTTTCTGAAAGAAAACTGGATTTTGTTTTCTCAACCTGCATTCGATGGGAATCATCATAAACCCTACCTGTGCATGCACATGCACCCACAATTTCTATTTTCTTTCCACTGTCACAGTATAGGCTCCATCTTGCAGTTCCCCAATCGTAATTTGCAGCCCTGTCTCCACGCTTTCTGCCCCATTATCATCATACCAGCCAAACCCTGCGGTCG
>DYCW01000123.1 GCA_019417865.1 Ruminococcus sp.
GGCAGCGTTCAGGTCAAAACAAGCTGCATTGACAGCCCCAATTTCCCGCTGTACAATGCAGGACATCGACGGCGTACTGTATTCACTGGTAATGGTGGTGTCAATCAGCAGTCCGATGTCTGCCGGATCAATGCCGGCAGCGGCAATTGCCTGCTTGGCTGCCTCTGCCCCCATATACCATGTGGGTTCGCCGTCTGAAACATGCCGGACGCTGATACCGGTTCTTGTCCGAATCCACTCATCATTGGTTTCCACCATCTCTGCCAGATCCGCATTGGTCAGCGTGCAGGGCGGTGTATAACTGCCAGTGCCTAAAATGTGAATGCCCATGCAAAAAAATCCTCCGTTCCTATTGTTTCAAATCAAAATTTGTGGTATGATAGGAGCATGGATGACTGTGAAACAGTCCGCCGCACATATTCATACATTTTATATTATAAAGGATTTCGGCACAATTTGCAATGCGGAAACCTGTTATTTTCCGTCGCTTTGGAACAAATCCTATTTTTTGCACAAAATATACGCCTTGTTTTTGTGCATTTTGTTCCTTTTTCCGAAATTCAAACCGAAAGGATGGTTGCAATTATGACAGTTTCTCTTTTTTCTGGACAGGGTTCTCAGTATATCGGTATGGGTCTGGATCTGTTGGATGCCGATCCGGCACTGGCAGCAATCTATCACACTGCCTCGGCTGTGCTGGGTTTTGATCTGAAGGATATCATTCAGAACAGCAATGCGGAAACGCTTGCCCGTACCATTTATGCACAGCCTGCGATTATGGCAACATCACTCTGCTGTCTGGAGGCAGCGAAAAAACGGGGGTATACATTTGATGCGGTTGCAGGGCATTCACTAGGGGAATATGCTGCTATGGTGGCATCTGGCATGCTTTCTCTGGAGGACGGATTTCGGGTGATCAAGGCACGTTCTGAGGCAATGGATGCGGCTGCACAGCAGGCAGACGGTGCCATGTGTGCCATTCTGAAGCTGAAGCCGGAAGAAGTGGAGCGGATCTGTGCAGAAACAGAGGGCTATGTGGTGCCGGCAAACTATAACTCCAGCGTACAGACGGTTATTGCTGGAGACAAGCCGGCAGTAGAAGCTGCCGCTGCTGCGTGTGCAGCATTAAAGGGACGTGCCGTGCCACTTGCCGTTGCCAGTGCATTCCATACGAAACGCATGCAGTCGGCGGCAGACGCATTTTACACTGCGATGCAAGACGTCACCTTCCAAAAACCAGAAGTCCGTTTCTATTCCAATGTACTTGGCACAGAACTCACCGATTTTTCGGATATGCCGTCTCTGCTGGCAAAGCATATTGTTTCGCCGGTTCGCTTTACACAGGAGTTGGCACAGATGCAGGCGGATGGTGCGGATACCTTTATAGAATTTGGTCCGAAGGCGGTTTTGACCGGACTGGTGAAAAAGACGCTCAAGAATGTGACTGCAAAGAATTGTGAATCTGTGGCTACCTTAGAAGAGGTGATGGCATAATATGGAGCATTATACCTTAATTGGACATCCGCTGGGACATTCCATGTCCCCGTGGATTCATGAACGGCTGTTTCAGCTTTCCGGACGGGAGGCAAATTATACGCTGACAGATCTTGTGGCGGAGGATTTGACCCTGCAAATTGACGACCTACGTGCCCTGAACGGATTTAATATTACGATTCCGCACAAGGTGGAAATCATTCCCTTTCTGGATGATATGGCAGAGTCTGCCCAGCGGTATCAGTCTGTTAATTGCGTAGTGAATCGGAGAGGAAATCTAATTGGCTATAATACAGATTGTGATGGCTTTCTGCGTTCCGTGGAATCGTTTCCGCTGAATGGAAAAGTGCTGTTGCTGGGCTGCGGCGGTGTCGGACGAATGATGGCAACGGAAGCGGTGCTGCACGGAGCAGATTTGACCATTGGCATTCTGGAGCGGCATTTGCCCCTGGCACATACCTTTGTAGAAGAACTGCGGGAAATGGTTCCCAATGCAAAAGTACGCTATGCTCTTACCGCAGAGCTGGAGGAATCGTTTGACTTGTTGATGAACAGTACGCCGGTGGGGATGTATCCAAAAATAGAGGCAATGCCGTTGTCGGAGGAGCTGCTTGCAAAGTGCGAAACCGTCTTTGATGTTATTTATAATCCAACGGAAACCAAGTTGGTGCAGACAGCAAAGGCAATGGGAAAACCGGTCTGCGGCGGTGCAGCGATGTTGGTCTGGCAGGCAGTCAAGGCACATGAAATCTGGAACGGGGACACCTATTCCAGTGAACAGATACAAACATTGATTGCGGAAATGGAGGCAGAAATACAGCGTTTATTTCCAATAAAGGAGGAGACAATATGACACTGTTTCTATGCGGATTTATGGGATGCGGCAAGACAGCACTGGGTCAGGTACTGGCAAAGCAGCTGCAAATGCCGCTGATCGATATGGATGAGGAGATTGTCCGTCAGAGCGGCATGACGATTCCGGAACTATTTGAACAGAAGGGGGAATCGTATTTTCGAAAGCTGGAATCGGACATGATCAGGACATTGGCACAGCAGACTGGCATTGTTTCCTGCGGCGGCGGTGCAATGGTGAATCCGGTCAATGCGGTGATTGTCCAGCAGTACGACGGGATTATTGTTTATTTGCAGCAGACATTTGCCGTCTGCTATGAGCGGATTCGGCATGACAAGAATCGTCCGCTTGTACAGAGCCATACGAAGGAGGAATTACAGCAGCTGTTTGAAGAGCGGGAGCGTTGGTATCAGGTCAATGCGACTTACTCGGTTCTTGCCGGAAACACGCCGGAGGAATCTGCGGAACGGGTGATAAAGATTCTGAAAAAATGGAGTCCACAGTTTCTGCCGAAGGAGAAAGTATGAAATCTTACGGAAAGTGGATGTTAGTATTTGTACTGCTTTTGGCTGTGGGAGCAGGTGGCTTTCTGCTGGGGCGAGAAACTGCACCAGATCATACAGCGAGTACGTTGTCTTGGGAGCAATGTGAAACCATTTATGTCACGATTCTCGAAAAACAGGACGACTATTTTCATGTGGAAGGGTTATCTGTGAATGATATCAATGGGCAGGGAGAATATCGCTTTTCGTTGGAGGATGATGTGAAACTGGTCTGGCGTGGCACAGAGATTACCGCAGCGGATTTGCAGGTGGGGGACAATATCGCAATTACGTATAGCGGCGGTGTGCTGGAATCCTATCCTGCCCAATTCGCACAAGTGCTGCAAATCAAGAAATTGTCGTAAAATGACAGGTTTCATTTTGATTCGATGATATAATGCAAACAACAATCCGTCAAATCAAAAAAGGAGTTATCAATATGACCATCTATCATGCCGTAATCCACACCATGACGGAAGCTGGCACCATACCACATGGTTTTCTGACGGTGGAGAACGGAAAAATTACCTGTGTGCAGGCCGGAGACCCAGATTTCATTGCAGAGGGTGACGTGGATGCAGGGGGAAGTGTTCTGCTGCCAGGCTTTATCGATGCCCACACCCATCTTGGCATTCTGGAGGACGGGCTGGATTTTGAAGGGGATGACTGCAACGAATGCACCGACCCGTTTACCCCGCACCTGCGTGCCATTGATGGTGTCAATCCGCTTGACCGTTGCTTTTCGGAGGCACTGGCTGCCGGTGTGACTACAGTTATGACCTCACCGGGAAGTGCGAATCCCTGCGGTGGAACGATGCTGATTCTTAAGACTGCCGGACACTGCGTGGATGAGATGATGCTGGAATTCGGCGGGATTAAATTTGCACTCGGCGAAAACCCCAAGAATGTCTATCACGGTCGGGATGAAATGCCGTTTACCAGAATGGCAACCGCTGCGATTATTCGGGAGGGCTTGTACAAGGCAAAGCGTTATCTGGAGCAGTGGGATGCGGTGGAGGAGGCAGAAGACCAGCCGGATTATGATGCCAAGTGTGAGGCTTTGCTGCCACTGCTGCGGAGAACCTATAAGGCACATTTTCACTGCCATCGGGCAGATGATATGATGACTGCCATTCGACTTGCGAAGGAATTTCATTTAGATGCTGTGCTGGTGCACGGCACAGAGGGACACCGGATACCGGATGTGATACAAAAGGCAGGCGTACCGGTGATTTGCGGTCCGATTCTCTGCGACCGCTGCAAGCCAGAGCTGCAATATCTGGAAATCACCACGCCGAACACGCTCTATCAGCATGGCATTCCGATTGCCCTTTGTACCGACCATACGGTCATTCCCATCCAGTATCTGCCTACAACAGCTGCTCTGGCAGTAAAGGGCGGCTTGCCCTATGAAGCGGCATTGCAGGCAATTACCGTGATGCCAGCAAAGATTCTGGGCATTGCAGACCGTGTGGGCAGTCTTGCCCCTGGTATGGATGCGGATTTGCAGCTGTATCATGGCGATCCGCTGGACTTGCAGTGTGATCCGTGGCTTGTCATGGTGAACGGAGCGATTGTAAAACATACTATATCATAAAACAACAGCACGCACTGTCCAAAAATGGATGGTGCGTGCCGCTTTATATGCATGGAAGAATTATTTTTTGAAGAAGGTAATTGGGCTTTTTTTCTTTGGGTGGGGTCCTCCTGCTGTTGGGAATGGGATGGATAACGGCAGCAGAAAAGGGAAACTTGAGTGGGTATACTGTTTCTACGGCAATTTCTTATGGAAATTTTGTATCACAGTATTTAGATACAGGTATGCCGGCAGATTGAAAATGACAGGCGATGGCATGGACATTCTTGTGATTCGCAGTAGCAGCCTGTATTCTCTTCGCACACACGTTATGACAAAGAAAAATGCCAAGTAGACAACAAAATCACGCTTTTCCTGCCGTTCTATTGCCAAAATGACAGGACAGCAGTGAAAAAAATAAAAAATCCTGTCATCGAAACCGAAAAAATGCCGATTCCTGCAAAATCGTCTTGACAAATGCAGAAAAGTGGAGTAAAATAGAAATAATCAAATCAAATACATTACTACAACCGGCAGGATGCTTGTTCGGGATGAAAAAAGCTGTTTGAGCGTGTTCAGTTAGATTGAATACCCTTGACAGTTTTTGTGTATCCAGACAAAAAATACCGGTTCAGAAAAAATGGAGGGAACGAAAATGGGAATGTGCGAAAAGTTCGGAAAACAGGGTCTGACATTCGATGATGTGCTGCTGATTCCAACAGAGTCCGATGTTACCCCGAATATGATTGACCTGCGGACAACACTGGCTGGAAATGTTCAGCTGAACACGCCGATTATGACGGCAGCCATGGATACCGTGACAGAGGCAGCCATGGCAATTGCCATCGCAAGAGAGGGCGGTATCGGTATTATTCATAAAAATATGTCCATCGAGCAGCAGGCGGACGAAGTGGACAAGGTGAAGCGGTCGGAAAATGGTGTCATTGTCAACCCGTTCTCTCTGACAGAAGACCGTCTGGTTGCCGATGCAGACGAATTGATGGGCAAGTATAAGATTTCCGGTGTACCGATTGTTGACCGTAGCGGCAAACTGGTCGGCATTATTACCAATCGGGATATGCGGTTTTTGACGGACTACAGTGCCCCGATTTCTGAAGTGATGACCAAGGACAACCTGATTACCGCACCAGTTGGCACCACAATGGAAGAAGCACAGAATATCCTGCGGAAGCATAAGATTGAAAAGCTTCCACTCGTAGACGAAAACGGCTATCTCAAGGGCTTGATTACCATCAAGGACATTGAAAAGGCAGTACAGTTCCCGAACTCTGCAAGAGATGAAAAGGGCCGCTTGCTCTGCGGTGCTGCCATTGGTGTGACCGCAAATGTTGTAGAGCGTGCCCATGCACTGATTGACGCACAGGTAGATGTGTTGGTATTGGATTCCGCACACGGTCACAGCAAAAATATTATAGACTGTCTGCGGAAGGTAAAGGCAGCCTTCCCGAATACGCCAGTGATTGCCGGTAATATTGCCACAGCAGAAGCCGCAGAAGCCCTCATTCAGGCAGGTGCAGATGCCGTAAAGGTTGGAATTGGACCAGGTTCGATCTGTACCACTCGTGTGGTTGCCGGTATTGGTGTCCCGCAGATCACAGCTGTCTATGATGTTGCTTGTGTGGCAAAGAAGTACGGCATTCCGGTTATTGCTGACGGTGGTATCAAGTATTCCGGTGATATTGTCAAGGCATTGGCGGCTGGTGCAAATGTTGTTATGCTGGGTTCCCTGCTGGCTGGCTGTGAAGAATCTCCGGGAGAAACCGAAATCTATCAGGGCAGAAGCTTTAAGGTATACCGTGGTATGGGCAGTCTGGCAGCTATGGCAAACGGCTCAAAAGATCGGTATTTCCAGGAGGGAGCAAAGAAGCTCGTTCCGGAGGGGGTAGAAGGTCGTGTACCATATAAGGGGAGCGTGGCAGACAGTATATTCCAGCTGGTCGGCGGCATTCGTTCCGGTATGGGTTACTGCGGCTGTCAGACCATTCCGCTGCTGCATGAAAAGGCAAAGTTTGTACAGATTACGGGTGCTGGTCTGATTGAAAGCCATCCGCATGACATTCAGATTACCAAGGAAGCCCCGAACTATTCTGCACATGTATAAAATATAAGTTGTTTGTATTCGGACAGTATCATTTGATTGATACTGTCCGTTTTTGTTTTATGAGAAAAAGGATTTTGTCTTGTTGTGATATGTTACAAAGGGAAACCAAGAATTTTGTTTATTTTTAACTTAGGAAAGGCTTGACAAAACTGGAAAAAGTGGCTATAATAAAGTCATAGAGTCAAATGCATTGAAAAAATTGCATTTGATATTTGCATTTTCTTTTTTATGAGAAATGAAATTAAAAAGGAACTAAGGAGGAACCATATCATGAAAAAAACAATCATGAAACTGACAGCAAGTATCTCTGCTGTTGCAATGTTGTCTTCTCTTTCTGTGGTGTCTGCTCCGGCATTTGCTGCGGAGTATGAGGCAATACAGGCGGAAGAATACATTTCAGCGTTTGAAAACGCAGAGGAAAAGGTGCAAAAGGTTGCACGGTATTTTGTAGAAAATGCTGATAGTTTAGATGAGGCAAAAGCAATGATGGATATCTATCTGGATGGTCTTGCTTTGATCGAAAGCAGAAAAAATGACAATGGCGGCATTAATTTAGCAAGTACAGCATTAGATATGAAAAGTAGTTACTATAATGCTACTAAGTGCACATCTTCTCCGCACTATGCAGTTATTGTTGGACAAAATGCGGCATCAAATGCTACAACAGTACTAAGATTGAGTACAAATTCCTCTATTGTGCAATATGATTTGGAACAGCATCCATATGATTATGAGAATCCGAATTTGATTTTCACAGCATTTTCGCTTGGTAGTACAAAGGATTATCTTCAGATTACGTTGATTGGAACATTAGGAGGAGTTGCAGGAGCGGAAGAAGAACCAGCTGCCGCTTTGAAGTTTCCTTTTACAGTAATATCTCCGAGCACTTCGACGGAAGCTACTATTTGCAATGCAATGCAATTTACTGTGGTAAATTCGACTTCCAGCAATAATCTTGACTGCGTTTTCAACTTGTATACAGCGTCTTTAGGGGACATTGACCACAATGGCATCATTGATAGTGCAGATTTTTCCTATATTGGGGATTGTTGTGTGGGCATGTTCGATACAACTTTTTCTTATGCCGATGTAGGTCCACAAGTTGCATCAGTGGTAAATGATTTTGCATTTGATACGAATCAAGATGGAGTTGTAAATCTGCTTGATGGTTCTTATTTAAGACAGTGGCTTGGTTAATCACACTTTTATAATTGTTATTGCAGAAGGAGGGAATATTATGAGAACATACAAACTTTTTTCTTTTGTGATGGCAGTAATTTCTTTGGCTTCTCTTCAGCTGTCTTCTATTTCTACTTTTGCAGGAGAAGCCCCAGCAGAGGAAAAATCAGTAATTTGCACTGGCACATGTGGTGCTGAGGGCGATAATATCATATGGACATATGACGTAGCAACACAGACTATGACCTTTTCTGGTACAGGCAAGATGGAGTCTTTTGTTGAAAATCACGACTATGCCAATCGAAAAATGCCGGATTGGCTTTATACTGTTCCAGAGCAGACAGGGCAATACTACGAAGCAAAGAACATTGTGTTTGAAGAGGGAATTACAGAGGTTGGATGTGTAATACGGGAAATGTTCAGCTTACATGAGGAAAGCGGATTTACTATGACCATTCCGGAAAGTATGATAGACATAGATTTCAAGTTCTTTTTCGGTTCGGGAGTAAACAAGAATGAGATTACTTTTTATGGGAAATATGGGTCTTGGTTTTACTATTGTTCGGGTTTGGAAATGATTCCGACTGGAATAGCGGAGTCCCCGTATTATCCGCCGAGCGGAGAAACGGAGAACGGCACTTCATGGGAGTTTGATTATGAAACAGCAATATTGCAGTTGGATGGAAATGGTACGTTGAATGATACAGATGCATTTTCCGGACCTTTAGGGAAAGCAAGTAAAATTTATATTGGAAAGGATTTGCAGGTGGAACCATCCACAGTGATTACAGCACCGGAAGTAGACCATACATTGTATTATAATTTTACAGTATATCTATGGACATCTGTTTTTCCAGATGGGATGGAAAAAAGATATACCATATACACCAATAAAGAAAGTAATTTTGCAAAAGCATATGAGGAATGTATAGAAGGTTTGACTTACAATTTTGTCACAAAAGGTGCACTGGAACCATTGGTATCCGTGAAATATGTAGAATCGCCGATGGATATTTCCTGCGGTGATGTGAATCAAGATGGTAAAGTGGATTTACTAGATGCAATTTTTTTAAACAAATATACGTCAAAGCAAGTAACGTTCACAGAAGCACAGACTGTGGCAGCTGATTGTAATAGAGATGGAGATATAACAGATTTAGATGTGACTGCATTGTTGGATTTTATTCTTTTGTTGATACCAGCACTTCCTGCTAGTACGTCATAAATTATGATATTTGGATAATATTACTTGATTGGCTTCATTTATCATGTATACAAAAACAATGCGTGCAACAGAAAGGAGGAACCATATCATGAAAAAAACAATCATGAAACTGACAGCAAGTATTTCTGCTGTTGTAATGTTGGCTTCTCTTTCCGTGGTGTCTGCTCCGGTATTTGCAGCCACACAGCCTGTCTCCGCTGCGGCAGAAATTATAAAAGAAGTATCCTGTATCGGAACAGATGCCTATTATACCATTGATGCGGACGGACATATGGTGGTCTATGGCAGCGGTGAAGTGGCACTGCGGCAGCCAGTGGGAGAGAACATGACGGATGCAGACTGGCAGCTATACTGGCAGCAGCAAAATGAAAATTACGACTTTATCAACAAGAATGTCACCGATCTTGTCATTGCAGAAGGCATTACAAATGTAACAGTGTCCTCAGGTTATATATTTCAATCCCTGCAAACCGTTTCTTTGCCCGATACGTTACAAGTGATTTCCGATTATTTATTTGCGAGTTCCCAATTGCAGGAAGTCTTTATCCCATCCAGCGTAACAGAGATCTCATATGGAGCATTTAGTGGTTGTGTGTCCTTGCAATCTGTTATTTTTGCAGAAGACTCTCAACTGAATGCCATTTTAGAATTTGCATTCTGGAATACGCCACTTCCCAATGGGATGCAATTGCCTGCTGGTTTGGAATATATTGAATCAAATGCATTTGGCAGTGCATTAGAAGAAGAACGAATATTTACCCTGAGTAGTCAAACAAGGTTGGATTCCTATTGTTTTTTTACAGGAAAAGACATTCTCACGTTTTATGAAACGGGAGACCGGCAATATGTTTACGATTCACAAGTACTGAAGCCTTACGGTGATCCGGATCCGCTGATTTGCGGCGATGTGAATCTGGATGGCATTGTAGACTTGCGGGATGCGATTCTGCTGAATAAATTTATGGCTGGAAAAATCATTCTGACAGCCGATCAGCTGATCGTTTCCGACTGTGACAGTGACGGCATCTACAGTGATGATGATATTGCAGCACTGATGCAGTTTTTGATGCTGCTAGAACCATCCCTGCCGATTCCCAAAAAATAAAGAAAAGAAAGACGGACAGAACGTTTTAACGTTACTGTCCGTTTTGGATGTAGATTGGAAGAAAATGCAGTGCCAGCAGTTGTGTGCAGCCAGATTCAGTTTGTTTCGCTTTCGACTGCGGCTGCCAATAAATTCCATGTCGGACGGTCTACCATACCAGTGGGTTTGTGTCCTGTGAGATTCTGGAAGGCCTGCACGGCATTTTGTGTCGCTGCATCATACATGCCGGTTATCTGCAATTCTCCCGTATTATGATACCGCAGCCGCAGTGTCTTCAGCATGCTTTGCAGCACCAATACTGCAAAACCCGTTTCTCCCGCTCCGAGAATCTCTCTGTCGTTTCCAAATACAGACAGCTTTACTGCCGGTTGCCCGACTATCTTTCGATATTGTGTGATAATAGCATCCCAAGTAGCACGGTTTGTTTCACCATTCGGACGCAAACCGTTTTTTTGCTGGAATGCCCGTACCGCCAGAGCAGTTTCCCGCCCATAAATGCCATCCGGTACGACTTGCGGCATGGTTTCATCATAAAAGGAAAGACTATAAAGATACCGCTGTAATTCTCGTATGTGATTGCGGCGGTCTTCGTTTGTATATGCCATGGATTTTCTCCTCCTTCTGTTTACGCTGTTTAAGAAATCGTATAGCCTGGATTCTGGTAGGGCTGTTTTTCATAGCCATATTTTAGGTCTGT
This sequence comes from Ruminococcus sp., assembly GCA_019417865.1. GTDB lineage: Bacteria > Bacillota > Clostridia > Oscillospirales > Ruminococcaceae > Ruminococcus_C. Next base: position 10,794 of record DYCW01000123.1, read on the forward strand.
GTAAACGCTTGTAATATCATTCCACGTTGTAACGTTTGCAGTCCCTGTCTCGGGCAAGCCAAACATCCGTTGAAATGCTGCCACAGCAGCTCGTGTCATGGGACCGAAATAGCCGGTTGCCCGCACAGAACCCACTTCTGGGTATGTTTGCCCAATATAGTTTAAGTAGGTCTGCAAGATTCGTACATACGGGCTGGTGACCCCTTCTTGTAATAATACCCCTGGAAATGGAACAATTTCCTCTTCGGAACCAGTTGGTTCCGGCAGGGATTCAATAATGCCCATGTAGGCACGGTATAGGTCATACCAGGTTGTACGGTCTACAATACCGGTTTGTGGGAGACCGTAGGTTCTCTGAAAGGATTTTACAGAGTCTTCTGTCTGACTCCCAAAATAGCCGGTTATGGGAACTGGCAGCACTGTTGCATAATAGGCACCCACCATGGCAAGATAGTATTGCAGACTACGAACCATTTGCCCTTGCATGCCAATATGTAAATCTTCTACATATTGAGCAGGGAACTCTTCCTGTGCAATCCCCTCAGAATCTAATTCTGCGAGCCGTTTGACGCTGGTATAGATGTAAGCAATCCGATACCATGTCGCTTCATCTACAATTCCCGTTGGTGCAAGGTTGAAAACTTCCTGAAACTTTAACACAGCTGCTTGCGTGGCATAATCATAGACGCTGTTGACATCAGAAATTTTGGGGATGGCTGGATAGTTGCGGGAGATGCGATTTAACTGAATTTGCAGGGTGCGTACATCTTCGCCAGAATAGCCAAGCGTGATCGGAAAGCCGGGATAGGAGGGTGTGGCTGTCCGGACAGGTGCATTTCGGATCAATTCAATATCATCACCATAATAATATCTTAAAATATCATATGCGTCGTATCCCTGATTGGCTAGATCAACAGTGCCCCATTGGGAAAGTCCGTCACAGGTGACGGTAGTGCCGTTACAGAAGGCAGCGAAGAGCGGTTCGGTTGTACCTTGCCGGCGAATGTAGCTGTTAATTTGTTCATCTACGAGATTGCTGATGTTTTCAAAAACTTCACGACCATTGATAAATTTCTGGTCATACTGGGTGGAATCTGTAATATCAAAGTCATATCCCCTGGCACGATACCACTCTGTATAGATGCGGTTCAGGGCAAATGTCATGATGACATAGATGTTGGCACGCAAAGAAGATTCCGGCCAGGTCGGGTAGATTTCACTGGAAGCAACATTTTTGACGTAATCTGGAAACGGTACTGTGACCACATTGCCGTCGTTGCTGGGTTTTCCCAGGTGTACGGTAATGGTTTCCGGAATAAAAGGTTCTCCTCTTGGCATAAGCATGTTCTCCTATTCACAAGCCGTGGAAGACGGTGTCCTCTACTGATTTTTCCGGGTGAGACTGCAAAACTGCTTTCAATTGCCGTCCTTAATCCGGATACTTTGGCTCTGTATTTTCATAGACTACCGTGGGTGGATTGTTTCCCGGTCGCTGCGGCAGTGGAATCATGGCAAATTTCTGTAGAGAGGTAATGCCCGGGAAAATAGGAAGCCCACGGCTTTCCATGCGAAAATAGTCCGGATGATAGACAACCACATCATAATTTTGATAAAGCTGTCTATTGGTTGAAGAGGCATCCGGCATCAGTTCTGGAGCTGGCAGTGGAATATGGTCTGTTTCGCCGCTTTCATTTGTAACGCCGCTGAAGTATAGTCTGCTGTTTGCACCATCCATTGCGGTGACTGTCACGGTTACATTGGGCAAGGGCATGGCTTCGCTTCCGGTACGGGTAATGACTTTTAAAAAACCGTATGCTGTATTGGGACGAATGGTTGGAACCGGTTCTAATTCCATCACTGGGGTTTGTTCTTCCGGCAGCAGGGATGGGAAGGTTTCCGTTGGTACTGGACTGGCAGGCGGTATTTCCGGTGCGGGCGTGGCAGGATTCATAGAGGGAATGGGCGGCTCTAGCATGGGTTCTTCCGGCGTTTCCGTTTCTGTCTGCTCTGGTGGTATGGCTTCTGGAACCGTGGTAGACGCCTCTGATGTAGTTTCATCCGGCGTTTCTGTCCGTTCTGGCGGCATGGTATCTGGAACCATTATTGGCGATTCTGGTGCTGGTACAGTTGTAGTGTCACATGCAGGCGGCAAATCCGGTACTGTCTGTAAGCTGTCTC
>DYCW01000124.1 GCA_019417865.1 Ruminococcus sp.
AACAAGACTTGAAATTCGGTGCAGTGGAACAAAGTCTGTATGACTATCATGAGGATACAAAGCCATGATTCGCCGTGGAACCTACAACGAACCGCTTACGCCAAAAGAACAGGTATTCGCATCTGAAAACTACAACATGATTGAGAAATTTCTTTCTGCAAAACGGCTTTCCTTTGATGAATGGTATGACGTGCTGGCACTGAAATATCTCAAAAGCGTGAAAAAGTGGTTCGCCCGTCCGGACTTGCATCAGTATACATTCTATACGATTGTGAAAACAGACCTACATTATGCGGTTCTGTCAGAACTGAACAAGCAGAAACAGCAGCCCGCTGTCATCAGTCTATATGAGGAAATACCAGGTATGAACGGCGTTCCATTCATGGAATGTATTACATACCAAAATCTAAATCGCATTTATGAAGAAGGAGCCATTATGAACATCAAATACAATGTCAAACTGCCGGAAGTCAATCGTTTCGGCTGCGGCAAGAAAAGTGATGAGGTGTTAGCATTGGAATCGTTTCTGAACGGTTCCATGAAGAATATGTGCTTTGAGTACGATACACCGCAAGAAGCAAAACGCAAGCTATCCACTGTGCGTAGTTATCGAAAGCGTATGCATCATGAGGAACTTTATGATGTTTACAAAAGTCAGAACTGCATCTACATTGTACGACTAAAACAGAAATGAAAGGAGCAACTTTATGGAGGAACTGAGCAGTTATGCACAAGCAATCGCCTTGAACAACCGCATTCTGGCACACGCTGACGCAGCACAACGTTCGCTGTATGAAGTGTGCAAGGGGCTGAAAGAAATGCGGGATGGAAAACTTTACAAGGAATTGGGGTATCAGAACTTTGCAGCATATTGTGAACAAGAAGTCGGAATTACAAGTAGACAGGCGAATAAGTACATTCTTATTATTGATCGCTTGGGAGAGAATTTCGGGAACCCGGGTTCCCGAAACCTCGGTGTCAAGAAGCTTTATCTACTGTCTACTCTATCTGAAAGCGACCGGACAGAGCTGACGGAACGGGTTAACATTGAGGACACGACTACCCGGCAGTTGCAAGCAGAAATTGACAAGCTGAAAACGGAAAAGGCAGCATTGCAGCAGGAAAATCAACGAATTGACAGCCAGCGAGCCGACCTTGCGGACAGAGTGCAGGACCTATATACATCCAGAGATGCCCTGCAAAAACAGGTGAAAGAGCTGGAAAGCCGTCCCATTGAAGTGGCAGTACAAGAGAGTCGGGAAGACCAGAATTTACGTGCTGCCATGGCAAAGATGGAAAATGACTGGCGGGAGGAGTACGACAAGCTACAGGAAGAATGTACCCAGTCAGAGCGTGCTCTTCATCAAACCTACAAGCAGCAGCTGAAGGAGATGCAGGCGGACTATGAGAAAAAGCTTGTAGAAGCCGAAGAAAGTGGCGGTGCTGAACAAGCTTATCTCAAAATTGTAAGAGAAACCATTCGCACAGCGGTGCGAAATTTTATTGGAAATGATCTTCCCCTTTTCCGCTTGCAGCAGGCAGTGGAAAGTGAAATGAGGGACATACAAAAATTGATGAGAAAGGAAACAGAACAATGAGCAGATTATTTGATATCTCCAGCGATTTTGAAGAGTTGTTTGACCAATTTGAAGCCATTGATGAAATGGAATTTGATACGGATGAAAATGGAAATCCAGTGGATGCCAACGGGAATATTGTCAACCCTGAGGTAGTTAAGGCAGATTTCCGTCAGGCATGGTTTGATACATTAGATGGGATGGAGCAGGAATTTAATCTGAAAGCAGAGAACACTGCCCAATTCATCAAGTGTCTGCAAGCAAAACAGGATGCGATGGATGCAGAAGTCAAGCGGCTACAGCAGCGTTCTAAGAGTTGCAAAAACAAGATTGCTTGGCTGAAACAATACCTTATGACTTGCATGGAACAAATGCGGCTGAAAAAGGTGGATGGCGTGCGTGCCCGAATTACCATTCGGAATAATCAGCCGTCTTTAAAAATCGCAAATGAATTGGAATTGATTCAGCAGCTGCAAGCTATGGAACGAGATGACCTGTTAAAGTACAGCCTGCCAGAAATCCGGAAAGCAGACCTGAAAAAACTGGTCAAGAACGGCGAACAGTTTGATGGCGTTACACTGGAGTCATCCAAATCTATTTTGATTGCATAAGGAGGGAGCATCATGCCATTTGCAGAGGTTACAAGAGAGAAATCCAAACTGCGGCTTGCACTTGCTGGTGTAAGCGGTGCAGGTAAAACGTTATCCGCCCTGTATATCGCCTATGGCATTACAGGAGATTGGTCAAAAATTGCATTGATTGATACGGAGCATGGCAGAGCAAAATTTTATGCCAACCGTTCTGACCTGCATACTGGCACATTTCTGTATCAGGAAATGACACCGCCGTATGCTCCGGAACGATATATGGCAATGGTATCGGAAGGTGCGGCAGCAGTTGGACCGGATGGGGTTGTGATTGTGGATAGTTTTTCTCATGCCTGGAATAATGAAGGCGGCGTATTGGATATTAAGGCAGAGATTGAGAAAAAGCCCGGGAAGAATTCTTACACGGCATGGAGTGATGCAGGAAGATATCAGACCAGTCTTGTCAATACGGTGCTCGCCGTCAATTGCCACACCATCGTGACGATGCGTGTCAAAATGGAGTACGCAATGGAGCAAAATGACCGCGGCAAAATGCAGCCAGTTAAAATCGGTCTTGCACCAGTTCAGCGAGATGATACGGAATATGAGTTCGATATTGTTTTGAATATCAATCGTGACCACACCGCTTTTGCTTCTAAAGATACTACCTTTTTAGATAAATGGTCTGGTATCATTACCCCTGAAATTGGAAGTTCCCTGAAAGATTGGTTAGACAATGGCGTGGAGCCTGAAATTTGTGAGAATTGCGGCAAGCGAATCGTGCCGGCACAAAATCGAACAGTGGCACAGATTGCAGAGGGAACATTGAAAACCTACGGGAAAAAGATGTGCTGGAGCTGTATGGCAAAGGAAATCCACAACCGAAAGGCGGTGACTGCAAATGCCGCTTCGACCATACCAGGAGGAGCTGGTGCAGCAAGTGCGTAATGCATGGCGGCACGGCAAGAAGTCCCCCTGTATCGTTCTTCCCTGCGGTGGGGGAAAATCTGTGATTGTAGCAGAAATCGCAAAACGCACCACGGATAACGGAAATCGGGTCTTGTTTCTGGTACATCGGCGGGAACTGTGTGAGCAAATTGAAAATACGTTTCGTAAATGGGGTGTGGACATGCTTCGTTGTCAGATTATGATGGTACAAACAGCTGCCAGACGCACTGCAACCATACCAACCCCGTCCCTGATTATTACAGATGAAAATCATCACGGTGTGGCGAACAGTTATCAGAAAGTATATGAAGCATTCCCCCATGCATATCGCGTGGGAGTAACAGCGACTCCCATCCGATTGAATGGTTCTGGATTAGGAGACGTCAATGACTTGCTTGTGCAGGGCGTTTCTGCAAAGTGGCTGATTCAAAACCATTTTCTTTCCCCATATGATTATTATGCCCCTTCTATTGTTGATTTATCTGGCGTCAAAATTAAAAATGGAGAATATGACGTGATAGAAATGGAAAAGCGAATGATACAAAAAGCCGTGTATGGCGATGTGCTGCAATACTATAAAAGATATGCAGATGGGATGCAGGCAGTTTGTTATTGCACCACGATTCGGCATTCCATGGAAACAGCTGCCATGTTTAACGCTGCTGGAATCGAAGCGGCTCATATTGATGGAAAGACACCAAAAGCAGAACGAGAGCGTCTGATTCAGCAGTTTCGGGAC
>DYCW01000125.1 GCA_019417865.1 Ruminococcus sp.
ATCCGCCATTTCTACACACAGTATTTCACTTGTGCTGGCACCAAGCAATTGAGCGGTTTCTGTCATATCCATTTCTTCAGTTATAAAATCTTTCAGATACCTTATAGCGTCGCTCAATGGTGTGTCTGTGTTTCTCAATGCATCTGCATAGGATTCAATAGTAACCTTTCCACCATCCCCAGCAGCTTTCGCATATTCAACAATCGCTTGATTTAATCTGTCTTTTGATGCTTGCAATTCTTCTTCCGTGACGGAACCAGGATTTTCTTCTGCCATCTTTTTTAAGGTGTCATAATACAGTTGTGCTTCATCAAGCTGCATTTCCAATTCTTCTTTTGTTGCATTTGACGCTGTCAGCATAGCATTATTTATATTTTGATAGTTGGAAATAACAGTATCGTAATCTCCATTCTTAAATGCTTCGAGAGACTCTTTGAATAAATCGGAAACACTTGCATTTTCTCGTAGATCATCCATGCTTTTTTTATACGTCTGCAAAAGCCCGTCTTCTCCATTCAGCTTTTCATCGCAAGCATCTATAATGGTTTCCAATTTCATATATTCCTGTTGTGCGTGTTCTGGCCATTGATCAAATTCTGCTTCAAATGTTTCTGTCGTTCCATCTGCATAAGAAATTGTGTATGTAGAATTTTCCTGTTCCAGTTCTTTCATCCGTGCTTTTGCGTCTTCTATTTCTTGAGTTGTGCTGTCAATTTCTTCTTTGATTTCTTCAGCACTTGATAGCAGTTCCGAACGTAAACCGGCAGACTGCTTTGCTTCTTCCTCAAGCAATTCCAGGTAACTCTGTGCATACTGCTTTTCAATCACCTTATCAATTACGTCAGATATCTGTTCATAGCTTCCAATGATTTCATCGTTTGCCATAATCACATTGCCAGATACTGTCCATGCTGTGCCACTGTATGTATTCAGTTCTTCTAAAATATTTGTTACTTCTTCTTCATATCCCGTTTTTATCGTTCCATCTGCATTCAATAATGCTAACAAAGAATCTTTCAAATCAGAAATACGGTCATGTTCCGATTTTACCTCCAGACCGCTGTTTGCAATTTCTTGTTTGGTATTTTCCCATTCTTCTGTATATTCTTTTGTTTTGTCAATTGCTTTTTGCACTTCATCCGGAATTTTTGCATGTTCTTCATATACTTTTTCCAATTCTGTTTTTAAAGATCCTGTATAGGCAATCAATCCTGCAATCGCACTCACACCAAGTGAAACCCACCCAAGTGGACTGGATGAATTAAGAAGGGTTTTGATTGTTTTTAGCACTGTTGAAATAGTGCTAAGACCTTTTGCTACTGTAATCGCCGTCGTAATCCCAGCAATTAATCCCTTATTATCCCACAAGAATTTAACAACTTTGGAAACCGCCTCAATAGCATCCGGCAGCTTATTTGCCAGTGTCTTTGCCATATCTGCCAGTACTTTTCCCAAATCAGAAGCCGCTTTCTGCGTCTTGCTGTCCTGTAAGGTCTTTGTGAGCGTTTGCAGGACATCCCGAATCGGTTCTTTCATCTCCTCGAACACATTCAGCTGCAATCCCTCAAAGGCGGAAGAGAGACTGGCAAGGTCCCCCTCAATATTATCCTGCATCGTAGCGGCTGCATCTGCTGCTGTCCCTGCTGAATTTTCCAGTTCTGCTGCAAATTCCTGTGCACTTTGTGGTCCTGCATTCAGCATCATGTTGACACCCTTGATACTGTCGGCAGTCAATGCATTTTGCAAGGCAGAAGTCTGTTCTGCCTCTGTCATACCATTGGTTGCCTGTTCAAAGTCCTCTAATACGTCTGTCAGTTGTCGATAATTTCCGTTTGCATCGGAAACAGCAACCGCAGTGTTGCCAATGTCCACGACATATTGCCCATACAAATCAGATAGATTTTCAATATAGCCTTCTTGCCCTTTTAGAGTTTCATTTCCATTTACCAATGTATCATCCACAAGATACATCTTGTTCGATAAATCTCGCATGACAGCCGACAGGGCAGTACCAGCTTCTTCTCCCTTAAAGCCCTGATTTGCCATCATCGCAAGCAGTGCGGTTGTGGTTTCTACTGTCTGTCCCACAGAATACATATTTGCCGCACAGTTTTTGTATGCACCGGAAAGCTGTTCGACTGTGGTGTTGCTGTTCGCCTGTGCATAGGACAACAGGTCAGCAAGATAAGTTGCTTCGCTGGCTTCCATGCCAAATGCGGAAAGATAGTCTGTTACAATATCGCTGGCTTCCGCCAGTTCCATGCCGGCAGAAGCCGCTAAATTCAGCACACCCGGTAATGCCTCTGTCATCTGTGTGGCATCCCAGCCTGCTAACGCCATATACTTAAAAGCCTGTGCGGATTCTGCTGCTGTGAACTGTGTGGCAGCACCATATTCCTTTGCCGTCTCCGTCAGGGATTCCAGCTCTGCACTCGTTGCACCGGACAGTGCCGCCACTTCTGACATGGAAGATTCAAATGTCATACCAGTGGTCAGCACAGAGGTTGCCAAATCTTTCAGCTTTGCACCAATGCCCTGAATTGCATCGGATACCAGATCCACCCCGACTTGAAAGCCAGCAAGATCTAATTTTGAATCAAATAATAGGCTGCCATCTGCTTGTGGCATTCTGTTCTCCCCCTCATTAGAAAAACGCACCAACTTGCCCAGCGGACATGGGTGCGTGCGGAATGGCAATCCGCTGCTTGATTTTTTGGATTTCTGCTCTTTTTGCCTTATCCTTTATCTCCGATAAATGGATACTGCGATAGCCAATTCGCTTTTTCAATGGCAAATCATCCGGCAAGGCTTCAAACAATGCCATGAAATGATACCAGTGCAGATAGGGAATGGTACGCAAGTCCATATGATAGCACTGCAAAAATGCCCCCAGCACATAGGCACTGTCATACGACCAGGAAAAGCAGTTGGTCTCTTTTTTGCGATTTGTTTCTTCTGGCTCTTCGCCGTTGGGAGTATCTTCGCAGCTGGCAAACTGCAGCAATGCATTCCACGCCCCCAACAGGTCGGGCGGTGGTTCTCCCTGAAACCACCGCAAACTTGCAATCAGCTTCTCTTTTGGTCGGTAGTCCGCATCTGCCATCATATCGAAGAAGGCAATCCAGTCCTTGAAATTGGTGTGGATTGCATAGGAGATTCCATTTACTTCTACGCTTTCCGGCAGCTTCTCATACAGCAGGTTCATCCGCATCACCGTCCCGCATACCGGGTACATACTGCTTTTGGATTCGCAGCATACGCTGTGCAGCGTTTATGCTCTGCCGATAGATAAATGCCACGAAACTTTCAAATACATCCAAGTACTTCCGGCGATTGTCCGGCACATCCTGAAAAATAGCGTCCGCTGTTTCCGCATCGAAAACGGCGGCAAAAAAAGAACGGATGACGGTACAATCTGCCCGAATCCGTTCTGCTTCATTAGAAAGGGTATCGCTGTTTCCAAACTGCCCTAGAATAGAAGCCGCATCCTGATACTTCTGTGCCGTTTCTGCATCTTCCATGTCAAATGGAATGGAAACGGCGTTGATATTCCATGTATAACAATCAGTCATCCATTATCCCTCCGAGAGTGCACTGACGGAAGTGCTGTTTGTCTGAATTGTGATTTTTTGCCACTCATTATCCTTGTTACAACCGACGGTAATATTTTTCTTTGTTCCGTTCGCCTTGAATGTGCCGCTATAACTCATGTGTTCTGTCGACCCGCCGTTCGAGCTGGGGACAACGGAATACGGGCGAATCGTTGCCTTTGCGGTATAGTCACTTCCAGTTGAAAGATTGGCAGTCGTCATGTCGACGGTAACAATATTTCTGACTGCCGCCTTTCCAACCATTTCCCCCTCTGTAATTTTTACAAGTTCCTCCAATGCTGGTTGCCCGATGTAGTGTACAAACTCATAATCCACCGATTCCGAATGTCCCACTACTCTAGTTCGCTTTGTATCCTCGTCTACAAACTGTACGCTACTTTCTTCCGTATTTTGAGAGAATTCCAGATTCGTGAAAGCCTCCATACGATAATATTCCGATTCGCCGTTGCTTGTCTGTACTTCTAAAAAGGAAAGTTTTTCCGACCGCTTTTTGACTTCTAATTGGTCAATTCCAACTCCCATATGATACTACCTCCATATTTTAATGATATTGTTTTCTTTGAATGTATATCAGCGATAATTCCATCTGATAAATGGCTGTGCTATCCCCCGTATCGTATACATATCCGCTGGATAAGATTTGCAGTTCTCGTGCCTTTTTTCCTTCCCCCAATACAGGAAGATTGCCGCTGTCAGACTGTTTCTCCAGCCATTCCTGCAATTGTTCATAAAACGCCGTGTTCTGCATGTTCTGTTGTTCGTCATACACTTCCCGGCTGGCAAATGCAAACTGGAATTGCCGGACTGTCGCACCATCTACATACTTTTGCACCACTGGATCGCAAGAAAGTGGTGCAATTTCATAGTTAACCGGGTTCGCCCCCAGCTTATCCACACCAAAAATAGTGCCTTTTCGCAATAGCGGGCAGGAACGAAACCACGCCCGAACGGTTTCAATCAAATGCCATCACCCTTTCAATTTTTTTGCAGCACCCCGCAGAATTTCTGCCCGATGTGTCTGTTTCATTCTTTCAAACCAGAGCCGCCCACGCTGCCCGTTGGCACGCCCTTTGTAATACTGATATCCGGCATAGGGGGCAATGTAGCGGATTTTGCCGCTGCCGATGACCGTCCCTAACATACCTGATTTTTTCAGCATACCCGTTTTCATTGGCACCAACTTGTCACAGTGCCGCAGGCATTCACTGTCAATGAATTTCTGCACCCGATCGAATTTTGCCGTATATTTTTGAGAAAAGTTTGCATTCCACACCAGCTTTGCCGTTGTTTTTCCGTTGCCAGTCTGCACCGTAACAATCGCACCACGTGGCGTCTGGATTTCCGTCATATTGCTGTCACCTCAATATGCTGTACCGCCGGTGAACCGAACAAACAATCCGTTACTGCAGTGATGGTATAGCTTTTTTCTGCATCCGGCGGCTGTGCAATAGGCTGCAAGCCTTTCACAAGCAAATCATCGTACTTTGGCATATATCCCGTCAGGGAAGCTGCCGGAATGGCGAGATAAATGCAATGTTCCTGCCCCATATTGCTCTTATTCGCATTTTTATTAGCACTTTGTCCGATACACTGCTCCCAATACACATTTTGGATGTGGTGTACCATATAGGCAGGAAATCCATCTGCCCCTACACATTTTTCATAGATGGTGCAGCCTTCACAATTCGTAACCATCAATCACACGCCCCTATAAAGCAGCCCTGTGCATCCCAGGTACTGCATTGTGATATTACGCAGGTAGTCCTGAATGGTGGCATTGCTGCCCAATAGAGTCCCCAGCGTTTCCACTGATGTGGCATAGGTTACGCTGTAGTTATGCTGCGTTTCGGATTTCTTTACACCGGATTCTGCCGCTGCCGTACCATTGAGCTGATACGTCACCATCGCCTCTGCCAGTGCACAGCAGCAATTCTGGATTGCCGATGCAAGGGGACTGTGCAGCATATCAGGGCGAATCCGCCC
>DYCW01000126.1 GCA_019417865.1 Ruminococcus sp.
TGGGATATCGGTTCGGCAGCGGAGAAAAATCAGTTGCCATCGTAGGAGCCATTCGTGGCAATGAGGTACAACAGATGTATATCTGTTCACAGTTGATTCAGGTTTTTCAAAAACTGGAGCAAGAAAACCGATTTGCAGAAAATATGGAACTTTTGGTGATTCCCTGTGTTAACTATTATTCTATGAACATCGGAAAGCGGTTTTGGCCGATGGACAATACGGACATCAACCGCATGTTTCCGGGTTATGATTTGGGAGAGACGACACAGCGGATTGCAGACGGATTGTTTCAAAAATTACAGGGCTATACCTATGGTATTCAGTTGACCAGCTTTTATCAAACCGGAAATTTCCTCCCGCATGTGAAGATGATGGAGACCCAACTGACGGAACACAATTTGATGAAGTGGTTTGGATTACAGTATGGTATCATCCGTACCCCTCGTCCTTATGATACCACAACATTGAATTATAACTGGCAGATTTGGGAGACCAATGCTTTTTCTCTGTACTCCAGTGAAACGGATCGGATTGATGCACAGTCTTGTGAAGTGATTGTACAGGCAATTCTTCGATTTTTAAACTATGCAGAATTGTTGACGGTACATACTACGCCGGGCTATCAAACGGAATTAGTAGAAGAGTCAAACATCTCTCAGATTCGTACTGGACAAGGTGGCATCTTTCAGCCCTGCGTTCGGATTGGAGAATGTGTGGCAAATGGGCAGCTGCTTGGACAAATTTTGCATCCGATTGAAGGGCATGTGATTGCAGAAATCAAGGCAGACCATACAGGCGTGCTGTATTTTGCATATAACCAGCCATTGATTCATGAAAATACCATGTGCTTTAAAATTATTCATAACTGATGGAAAATAGTAAAAAAATGCCGTTTGTACAAATCTGTGCAAACGGCATTTGTAATTGAAAAACAAACGAAACAATTTTAAGTGAGCAGCTTGAAGGCACTGGCAGGCTGTTTGCAGATGGGACAAATGAAATCATCCGGCAGGGATTCTCCTTCATAGATATAGCCGCAAATCGTGCAAACATACCGATTTTTACTTTGGGCTGCTGGTTGTGCGGATTCTTCTTCCACATAGGTCGGTGCAGTCTTTGGACTTTTTCCTTTTAATACTGCATGATAATATGCATAGGTCATTGGCGTTGCGTCGGAACGCACATCACAGTCTGTAACTGTACCGAGAAAAACTGTATGTGTGCCAGCATCCATTTGCTGTGTGACCTGTACGGTAAACCAAGCACAGATATCCTGTAAAACGGGGAGGTTATTTTGTACCTCATAAGCAGTAGCTGTAAATTTGTCGGCATCACGGCTGGACTGAAAACCAAATGTGCCAATAATAGCAGGGTCGGTTTGTTCTGAAAGAACAGAAATCGCAAAACATTTGTTTTTTTGTATCACACTGTGTGTGAAGTTGTCCTTGTTGATACTAATTGCAATAGAGGGTGGAGTTGAGGTGATTTGCATGGCACTGTTGGCAATACAGCCAACAGGACGATTTCCGTCCTGTGCCGTGACGGCATAGACGCCATAGGAAAGTTTGTAAAAAGCAGATTTATTCATTGTAATTCCTCATTTCTAATATCTGTCTCTTATACACATCTGACGC
>DYCW01000127.1 GCA_019417865.1 Ruminococcus sp.
ACATAACACTAACTATAATAATGGGAATTTTTTTACTTTTCCTTTTTACTGAGATTTTTATTTCATTCGCAGTTTCTTCATCATTAATTGGTACGTTACCTCCAGTGCTTTCTTCAATAGATGAAAGAGAATTTCCACAACTGCCACAATACAGGGCATTGTCTGAATTTTGAGTTCCACATTCATCACAAGTACGCATTTTTATTTCCTCCATGAACATACATTTTTTGTCTTTCAACAAATTTATTATACTCCAACCTGTTCAAAAAAATATAGACTTACTTTTCATTGCAATTTCTCTTGCAACTTGCAAACAAAACTGTTTGCATATTTATCATCATTCTATCTTCCATTTTCATCCAGTCCTTGACAACACGCAAAAAATATGCTATAATAAGGCTAATAAAATAGAAATTGCAAACGACACATGTAGTACCTTTTGGTATGTAAATCTGATTACGGCACAACTTGTCCGTAATTTGATTTGCCGAAGGCATACATGTGTCGTTTTTTCTGTTTTAAACGCAAAAAGGAGGTGATTTTATGCCAAGAAATCAATTTCAGAGAATGGTGTTTGCGTTTCTCACCGTATTGATTACTGTACATGGCTATGTATTTTTTAGTTTATATGTGGCAAACGGCAGCACATTGCTCTCTCTCACGGGAGCAGACAGTGTCCTACACGCCATTGATCAGCAGGGTGGTGTCATGATGTTTGGAAAGTTTCTCCCCATTTGGGCAATTGTTCTGATTGAATTCTGCTGTGCTTACGCATTAGAGGTCTGCATGGGCAGTCCACTTTCTTTCCGGCTGGCTGCAAAGGTATTTGATCCGCAAAAAACACATCCGGTTCTGTTTGAAACTGCCATTATCTGTGCAACCGTTGGTCTGATGTGTCCAGCAATGAGTTTTCTTGCTGCTTGGATGTATTATCCATATCCACAAGGATTTCATCTTGCAACCCTGCTTGCAAATTGGATTCGTTTGGTTTGCTTTAACTTTCCGTTTGCCTTCTTCTCACAACTGTTTATCATTCAGCCAACTGTACGAACTGTCTTCAAATTCCTCTTTCGAAAGGATATAAAGGCACATGCTGCGGCTGTAAAAGCGTAATTTCAAAATTGTTACTACAAAAAGGGCAGCTTGCCAAGTAAATTCCTGCAAGCTGCCCTTTTTCTTATTCTTTCCACTCAAAATAGCATATTTTATTGAGAGTCCGATGAGAAGTCAATCTTAAACGGATCGTATTTCTTAATAGCACGATCACTCTGTTCGACTGTCATTGCGTCTGCCCATTTTTCCTTGTCATCGTCAAATGTATCCAAATATTTCCTTGCGGCAACAGATTCAATTTGGTCACTCGTCCACAAATCACTGTCTTTCATCCGATCTGCAATGTCAAACCGGATAATCAGATAATATGCCTCTTCATCCTCTACCATAAATGGTACACCAATTTCAGCATCATTAAAGATTGCCTCATATGCCTTTTTGGACGGTGTATAATTGATTTCCGATTCATCCGTCTCTTCATCTTCCTTTGTGGAAACCTTGGTAATAATGATTTCATTTGCATATGGTGCAGTAGTCGTGGTAGTTTCTGTCGTTTCTGTTGCTTCTTCCCCTTCGCCGGAAACGGTTGTTGCAGTAGAATCCGTTTCCCCTTCCTCTGTCAATGCGGTTCTGGTAACTGTCTCTTCTTCTGTTACCGCAGCAACCGTTGTACCATCTTCCGATTCTGCCTCCTCTGCAACCGCAGTAGTAGTCGAAGTGGTTTCTGCGACAGTTGTGGTTGCAGTCGTGGTGGTCGTCGTTGCCGGAATTTCGTTGCCATCTTCATCCGTTGCAGAAGTTGCCGTTGCAGCAGCTGCTTCCTCCGAAATAGAGGTCACATAGGCATTATACTCTTCCTGAATGGAATCCATTTCTTCATTTAATGCCTCTTCATCGCCCTCCAGCTTTTCCAACGCATCCAGATAGGTTTCCACCATTTTCTTCATTTCTTTTTTGCCGTCTTCCTTGAGCAGATCGCCATTGCCGTCTTTCAAGTCAAACTGAATGTACCGTACACGGGCATCATTGTCAATGTAGTAGTCCTTTAACTCGTCCTCTGTTACACCTTTTTCCCCATCTACGCCATAATAATGCAGGAACAGCGTATTCGACTGATAGGTGGAGGTTAGTACTTCCTTCACAGATGCTTCTGAAATTCCATTCCTTTCAAAAATTTCTCCATTTGTCTCCCATGCGGAACTAACATACTGCTCTACGCTGTCGGTTTCTTCTTCCGTCAGAGAAAGACCTTTTTCCTCGAAATCCTTCTGTACTGCAACATACTCTTTACAGTACTCCATTGTTTTATTCTGAATCCAAGTCAATGTATCCACACCGTCAATGATCTGTTCTTTCACCAGGTCATCATCCGTGGTATCCAGATCGGCATTCTGTTCCTGAATGGTACTGATTGCCTCAGAATACGCCGCATAGGAATAGTAGATATAAATACCGGCTTTTACCTGCACACCATCAATGGTCAGCGGATACGCCATTGCACTGTTACAGCCGACACAAACTGCCGCTGTTGCCGCAGCAACCACAGTTGCTGCAATTTTTTTGAGATTTATCATTTAGAGTTTCCCTCCGTTCACACGATTCGCATGTTCAGTGAACATGACATATGAGATTAGTATAGCACACGCAAATAGGTTTGTCAAGCGGAAAATTGCCATAAAAATCTGTTTTTGTACAATGCATACGAACTTTGTCGACACATGTTTTTCTGTTACTGCTTCCGGATCTTGTACCCTGCACAACTTTGTGATATAATAAAATCATCTCAACTCGCCAATTTTTTTACAGGAGGTTTTTCTTATGAGAGCATTGATTACAGGTGCCACATCGGGCATCGGCAAAGCAATGGCATGTCAGCTGGCACAAGCAGGCTGTCAACTGGTGCTGACAGGCAGGAATGAAACAATCCTGCGGCAGCTGCAAAAAAATCTTTCCGTTCCAGTGGACATTCTTCCGCTTGATCTGTCCAAACCGGAAGCACCTTATCAACTGTTTGCATTCTGCAAAGACAAACCAATTGACCTACTCATCAACAACGCTGGCTATGGCATCTTCGGACGCTTTGCAGAAACGGATTTGCAAGCAGAAATGGATATGTTAGCAGTCAATGTACAGGCATTGCATATTCTGACAAAGCTATTCCTTCGGCAGTTTCAAAAGCAGAAACATGGCAGAATCTTAAATGTCGCCTCCAGTGCTGGTTTTCTGACCGGACCGCTGTTGTCCTCCTACTATGCCTCCAAAAACTACGTTGTGCGGCTTTCCCTTGCCATTGCAGAAGAACTTCGCCGTCAGAATAGTCCTATTCATATCAGCATTCTCTGTCCAGGTCCAGTGGACACCAACTTTAACCGCCGTGCTGGTGTGGTATTCAGTGTCCCACCCATGAGCAGTCAGCAAGTAGCAGCCTATGCCTTGGAAAAGACCATGCAGGGAAAACTGCTGATTATTCCGGGAATTGGGATCAAACTCTCTTTACTCGGAGCAAGATTTGTACCACATGCCCTGCTTTCTGCTGTCACCTATGAAATTCAGAAGAGCAAGTTGAAAGCAAATTAAAACAAAAATATATAATAT
>DYCW01000128.1 GCA_019417865.1 Ruminococcus sp.
TGCATAGATAATCACATCCGCACTATCAATTAACCGTTTTCCCTTGATGGTCAGCAGTTCTGGATCACCTGCACCCGCTCCTACAAAATATACCATTCCAAATCCAAACTCCTTTCCAGCTTCCAATCAATCTGCTTTTTTCTTAATAATGAGTGTTGTAAAATAAGAGGTATATGCCATGGAAGGAGCACCAATATATTCGCCTTCCATACCAATATTACATAGCATAATAGTATGAGAAAGCAGCTGCTTTTCTGCTAACATCGGGATCAGCCATGATAATGCCCTTCCTGCTTTCATCAGAACCAGAGTATTAAACTGCTCCAATACAGTTTCCACTTCTGCTTGATCCGTCACAGCTGGTAAAACAACCAGAGATTCCTGATTTTCACACAAGCTGCACTTTGCTTTTGCTGCTCCAGCAGAAAAAGACGAAATTCCTGCAATTACATTGGTTTCATATCCTTTTTCTGCTAAAACCTGCCGCACATAGGTTGCAGTACTGTAAATAGAAACATCGCCCAGTGTCACCATTGCTACGTTTTTTCCAGCTTCTAAATAATTACAAATGGGTTGAAGACAGCCGCCTTGCAACCGATTGCGGTAATCTGCCTGTACCTGCATCGGGAATACCAGTTCTAATGTTTCTTTCTTTTCCAAATTTACAGCTTTTGCTGCAATCGTATAAGCAACAGAAGAAGCACCAATTTGTCTTACTGGCTTTACAATCACATCTGCCTGTTCTAAAATCTGTTTTGCACGCAAGGTCAAATCCATTGGTTCTATTCCCACACCAACTGCATAAAAAATTCCGCTTTTCATCGCTGCTTTCCTCCTGCCAGACAGGAAAACAACATCACTGGATGATTGTTTTCCAACACATGATACTTTCCTACCGCCCGGCTGCGTCCCACTGCAATTTGTACCACTTCCAACTGTGGCATATCTTGCAGCAACGCTGTCAACTCTGCCTGTGTTTCCAGTGTTACGCTGCTGACGACAAGCCGAACGGCTGTTGGAAGGGCTTGTATTTGCTGTAAAATTTTCGAACAAGCACCATCACTGCCACCAATAAAAATACAATCTGGTATGGGCAGTGTTTCTATCACCTGCTCTGCTCTGCCTGCCAAAACTGTTACATTTTCTGCATGCAAATAGGCACAGTTCTTTTTCAAAATGTCCAATGCTGTTTCCTGATGCTCAATGGCATAAACCTTTCCAAATGGACAGCACTTTGCACAGGAAATAGAAACGCTGCCCGTTCCAGCCCCAATATCCCATACAACACTATCTGGCTGCAATCGCAACTTGCTTAAAATCACAGAACGAACTTCTTCTTTTGTCATGGGAGAACCATTTCGCAAAAATGCACGATCAGGCAGTAGAACAGCATTGCCAATTGGTTTTGGACTGGAATTGAATACAGCAGCCACACAAAGAGATGGATTTTTCATTTCGCAAAATTGATTCGGTGTTCCCTGCCATAGTTGCTCTGTTTCATAAGTCAGATCTGCACCCACAAACAATGTGGTATTCTCTAATCCATAGAAACACAGTGCATTGGCAATTTCTCTCACGCCGTCTTTGGCAGAACAGAAAAAAAATGTCAGCGAATGCTGTGCCACGGCACAGGCAATTGAACCTGATGTATAGGATTTCCCATGCAAACTGCAAATATATGCCTGCTCCATCGTCAAGCCAAATTTTGCTCCTAACAGCTGCAATGAACCGATACCGGGAATGACATGAATATGCCAGTCTGGATAGCGATTTTTTATAGTGCGGTAAAAACTATAGAGTAAAGGGTCACCCGATACCAGAATGGCAATGGATTCTGTCTCCAACATTATTGGCAGCTGTTCCAGTAAATCGGAAAGGTTGGAAAGCGGCAAAAGTTTCTTGACAGACAGCATCCTTTCAAATCGTTGAGAGGCAATAACACAATCTGCCTGCTCCAGTATTTTTTTCGCTGCTGGTAGTAGATAATCCGGCTCACCACTGCCACCGCCAACCAGCCAAAATGGATTTTTCAATGTCTTCTCCACTCCTTTAACACATCCGGCACCTCTACTGTTTCTGCTAACACATGTTGTTCCCGATCTAATAGAATGACACCGATTTTGATACGAAAATGCGTTCGCTTCCTGCAATTTTCACACACTGCTTCTGCAATATTCTTCCAAACAGTGTCTGCAAACGGCATTTCAGATAACCGTTCCTGCATTTCTATTGTTGTATTGCTATCATACAACTGCTTTACCTGTTCCGTTGAAGCACCAGCAAGGGCAGCATGAGTGCAGAGAATTTCCCGCTGTCCGCCAGCGGTATGGCTGTGCAGATACATAATATCTGCTGCGGGTTTGATGAGTTTTCCAGCAACACCGGAAAGTAACATAGATTGTATTCCCATCTCTTCTGCACAATCCAGCAGATACCCCAGATAATTGCTGCACAAAATCACACTGCCTGCATCTGCAAACCGTTGCCGCAGATAGGTTTCTCCAGCATAGCCTGTCACCAGTGCACAAGCAGTTCCGTATTCCGCACGGCACATGGAAAGTTCCAGTCGTAAGGATTCTCGAACAGCTTCTTCACTCATTGGACGAACAATACCAGTGGTCCCAAGGATAGAAATCCCACCGACAATGCCAAGCCGTCCATTAAAAGTGTGTTCTGCAATGCGTTCTCCATCTGGTACAGAAATGGTTACAATTGCACGGCGTGTACCAATGACAGAACGAACCGCCTTTGTAATCATCTCTCGTGGAACGGGATTGATTGCTGGCTCTCCCACCGGAATCGGCAGCCCCTTTCGAGTCACTACGCCAACCCCTTCTCCAGCCTGGAAGATCAGTTCTCCGGTTTCTTCCGCAATCTGTATTGTGGCACAGACCAAACAGCCATTTGTCTGATCGGGATCATCGCCACTGTCCTTTCGCACACCGCATACATATTCTTTGGTGGCCTCTATTGGTAAAGAAAGTGTTTTCCCAGATGGTAGCGTATAGGCAATTTGTTCTGGACAGTGTCCTGTTGTCTGCCATAAAGCAGATGCCAATGCGGCGGCGGCAGCACAAACGCCGGTGGTATATCCCTCCCTAAGCCGCTTCATGCGTGGCACTCCCATTCGTTTACAATCCGATAAATCTGTTCCATATCCAAATGCTTCCGCAGCGTATCAGCCAACATGTCATATTGCTGTTCCTTTTCCTGCTGCAAATCCAAAGCAGTTACTGTATGCTCCAAACCTTTACGACAAACCAGCTGCTGTATCAAGCAAGCAGTTGTTTCTGTTGTGTCAAAAATACCATGTAAATATGTACCATATACATTACCATCTGGATTGCAGTATCCATTGCATGTACCGTCTTCTCGTTTCGTAAATGGAATCGCCGAATTGGTAATGGTTTCTCCCATGTGAATCTCATAACCACTGACCTCAAAACCGGAAAGCGGCTGTAAAATACCAGAAACGGCACAGATACTGCCCTGCACCTGCTGGCGATGCTTCTGTGTTTGGAAGGTGGTTTCCATATCCAGCAGACCCATACCACGTAGACTGCCACCGTCTTCTACATGATGCGGATCAGAAATTAAGTTGCCCAGCATTTGAAAGCCACCACAAATACCAAACAAAAGACAATCCTTTTGATGCAGTTTTTGTATCGCTGCTTCTAATCCGCTCTGACGCAACCATCTCAAATCAGACAGTGTGTTCTTCGTTCCTGGCAGAATCAGCAGATCCGGCTCACCCAACATTTGCACACTGGTGACATAACGAATAGAAACACCATCCATTCCATCCAGTATTGCAAAGTCCGTAAAATTAGAAATACGTGGGAATCGAATGACCGCAATGTCAATGCTATTTTCTGGTGCAGCTGTATGCTGGTGCAATTGCGAAGCAAGGCTGTCCTCCTCCTCCAAATGCAGCGGTAAATACGGAATGACACCCAAAACTGGAACGCCAGTTAGTTCTTTCAGCATATTCAAACCGCTTTCCAAAATACTGACATCTCCCCGAAATTTATTGATAATAATACCTTGTACCCGACAGCGTTCCTCTGGACGCAATAAGACAATCGTTCCATAAACGGATGCGAAGACGCCACCACGATCTATATCCCCCACTAAAATCACAGGAGAATCAGAAATGGCAGCCATGCCCATGTTAACAATATCCACATCTCGTAAATTGATTTCTGCTGGACTTCCAGCTCCTTCTAACACAATAATATCATTCTCAGCAGCAAGAGATTCATATGCCTGTCGAATGACAGGAATCAGTTTTTGTTTCTGCTGATAATATTCTCTTGCATGCATACTGCCGTATACTTCACCATTTACAATCACCTGTGAACCGGATTCACTGGTGGGCTTGAGCAAAATCGGATTCATTCGTACATCCGGCTCTACACCAGCGGCTTCTGCTTGCATGACCTGTGCCCGTCCCATTTCAAATCCATCTCTTGTAATATAGGAATTGAGTGCCATATTCTGTGACTTAAACGGCACAGTTCGCAGACCATCTTGATGAAAAATACGGCAAAGTCCAGCTGCTATCACACTTTTTCCAGCGGAAGACATGGTTCCGACTACCATAATAGATTTTGCTCGCATACATTTCCTCCCTCATGATTTCTTCTGTACAATTTCCTTCAGGCATTGTAACAAAAATATATTTTCCTCTCGTTTCCGAACTGCAACTCGATAATAGGTATCATCCAATCCCCGATAGTTTCCACAATGTCGCAGCAAAATATGATAGGGCAGTAACTGCATATCTAAATCACGAAAGTGCCTGGAACGAAAAAAAACAAAATTAGCAGATGGTTTCCAAGTAATAAATCCCAATTCTTGCAAAGCATTATAGAGAAACCATCGTTCGGTCTGTAGAAACTGCTGAAACTGCTGCTGGTAAGTAATGTCCTGCAAGGCAGCACAACCAGCAGCGGCTGCAAGCGTATTGACCGACCATGGTTGTCCTGTCTGTCGGATTTGTTTTACCAATTCTGTATCAGCACAAATCCCATATCCCAGCCGCAAACCAGGAATGGCATATTTTTTTGTCATAGACTTTAAAATCAATAGATTTGGATACTCCTTGCAGGCAGCAATCATAGAAGATTGCATAGCAACCTCTGTCATATCACAAAAGCATTCGTCCAGTAAAACAAAAATCTTTTTCTGAACAGTAAGTGTCAGTATCTTTTGCAGCAACGAAGCAGAAAGGAGCGAACCAGTTGGATTATTGGGATTGCAGAGCACCAGAAAATCATAATGCCCTGTTTGCAGTTCCATCAGAAAAGATTCGGTCAGAACGAACGGTTCCGGCATGTTCCAATATGTTACCAGACAACCATTCTCCTCTAACGCCTTTTCATATTCCGAAAAGGTTGGAACAGGAATAATGGCATGTTTCGGTCGAATTGCCTGTACCATCCGAAAAAGCACATCTGCTCCGCCATTACCGCAAATAATTTGCTGTGGTGTGACATGGTGATAAGCGGAAATGGCTTCGGTCAGAGTGGTTTGATTTGGGTCGGGATAGTGCAATAATTGCGGAATTGCCGCACGAATGGCAGTCTGTACAGAATCTGGTACACCAAAAGGATTGATATTGGCAGAAAAATCAAGCAATTGATCACTATGCAATTGTGCTTTTACAGTATAAATATCACCGCCATGTATAAACTTCAAACAATCTCCCCTCTCACAATTAAAATTACAATAATTCTATTTTTTCACTACAAAAATAGAAAACAACAGAATACTGCATCCAACAATCACAGCAAATAAAATGCTGGCAGCGAACAGCATTTTATTTGCTGTTCGAATATCTTCTGCTTTTGCTGGTCTGATGGCATCACCAATGGTTGGCTTTTCTACTACATTGCCAAAATACACATGTGTACCACCAAGCTGAATGCCCATTGCTCCTGCTGCTACGGCTTCCGTTTGGGCAGAGTTAGGTGACAAGTGGTTGTGTCTATCCCGAAAATAGATTCTCAAAGCACCTTTACCATCCAATGAAAGTAGGAAAGAAGCAGCAATGAGCAGCCATGCAGAAATTCTTGCCGGAATCCAGTTGCAAATGTCATCCAACTTTGCAGAAGCTTTTCCAAAATATTCATAGGTTTCATTGCGGTATCCAACCATAGAATCCAATGTGTTGACTGCTTTATAAAAAAAGCCAAGCGGTACACCGCCAAGAAATAGATAAAACAATGGGGCGATCTCTCCATCTGATGTATTTTCTGCAACAGTTTCCACACATGCCTTTGTTACATCCTCGGCAGAAAGATTTTTGGTTTCTCGACCAACCAACCAGGAAAGCTGCTTACGGGCATGTGGTAAATTATTTTCTTGTAGAGAACGGTAAACTTTCCGGCTTTCTGTTGCAAGGCAACGGGCTGCCAATATCTGATAACTCCAAAATGTATGCAGTAAAAACCAAAGCCAGACAGAAATATGGTAAGCAACCCCAAGTATCAGCAATGAACTAATTAAACTCAGCAGAGGGATCAACACTGCCAACACAACACCAGCAGCCAATGTGCCACGTTCTGTCTTCGGGAAATATTGACGTAGTTTCTTTTCTCCAATGGAAATGCCTTTCCCCATCCAGACCACTGGATGGGGAAGCCAATATGGATCACCAAAACAGAAATCCAGTACTACACCAAGTAAAATGCTGCATACACTTAATTGTATTATCATACTACACCACCCGATGATAGAAAAATTTTCATAGACAAACCACAAAAAATACGTTCCACCGTTTCTGCCTGTTCTGCCAGCAGTAGATTCATGCGTCCGACGATTTCCCGCCATTGCCGTTCTTCCGGTGTAATGGGAACCAATCCGCAGCCGACTTCCTGTGTAATCACAATACAATCTTTCCAAAGTGGCAGATATTCTTTCAGCCACTCAAACACAGATTGATGTTCTTGTTCTGCCTGCGTCACCAATGCTTCCATATGGTATAAGATAGATTGTCCATTCCATGCAGAAAGCGGCTGCCTTGCAAAATCAAATACATCTTCCGGTTTTCGTTCATACTGTCGTAGCACATAGGTAAGCCGTCCTTGTGCATAACCACCAATGATCAATTTCATTGCAGTACACCTCCCAGCAATGCATTACTCAATAGCCATACGGTTTCACAAACTACTAGAAAAAAACCAGCTAAATCTCCTGTTACACCACCAAATTGCTTTTTTTGCATATGATAATAACTCAGAAACACAAGTATAGCCAGAAAACCAGAAATAGCTGCCATCCATTGATAATATACCAAAAGTATTGCCATTGCACATCCTGCCAAAAACATCAACCCTGTTCCGACATGCCTTCCGGCATGTTCGCCGAATGTTTTTGCAAGAGAACTGGTTGGTGTACAAGGAAAACATGTAACGGAAATCCCGCTCAAACAGCGAATAATCCAAAAACCGCCCGTTAAAAGCCCTACTATAAGCCGAGTTTGTTGTGTATAAATCTGTGCATAAGCAGCAACCTGTACTAGTAATACCAATACAACACTAAATACCGCAAACGGTCCACAGTTCGGATCTTTTAAAATTCGTAGTTTCTCTTCCTTAGGACGACGGGAATACAGAGCATCAGTGGTATCACAAAAACCATCCAGATGAATACCGCCTGTAACCAGTACATTGATTAGCACTGCAAGCACCGCAAATAAAAAAGCAGAGCAATCCAGCCACTGACAAATTGTCCAAACCAGCCAAAGTGTACCACCGCAAAGTAAGCCAACAATCGGAAAAAACAGCATAGCATGACGTAAGTTTTTTGCATTCCAGTTCAGACACTTAACCGGAAGCGTACTATACATAGAAAGTGCAATTAGAAGCGATTCAAGATAAGATTTCATGAAATAAGGAGGCTCCTTTCCAGCAGACAGGAATACCGCTGCAAACTTCTATGACAATTTCCGAGAGACTTGCCAGAGTACAATTGATTCGTCCAAGCTGCTGTAGATATGCCTGCATATCAGCATCTTGCGGCACTCGGTCTGTAAAGACCTCATTTGTTACAATGACCAGCATGTCTAAACGGCTGCGTAGAGCCGCAATGCCGGCTAAAATTGTCTCTGCCGGATGTGTTTGCTGCACACAAAATTGTTCATTAGAGAGCAGGTTGCTGACACATTCCAATAAACCACATCCTCCTACTGGCAGGGATTGTGCAGTCTGCAACAAATGGTCTGGTACTTCTATAGTTTGAAACCCTTTTCCGGCACGTTGCCTGCGATGCCGTTTCACCCGCTCTGCACATTCTGCATCCCATATCTGCATAGTTGCAAAATAGTAAAGCGGCGTTTGTTTTTGACTTACAGCAAGTCGTTCTGCAAGCTGTGATTTTCCGCTGCCGGAACCACCAGAGATTAAAATCTGCATGACTGCTCACCTGTCTTCTGCATACGGGATTTTTGATAAGCGATACACTGTGCAGCGAACTGCTTTGGAACATGGGGATTGGATGGGAAATACCAGTGCGGAAACCCTGCTAAAATGGAACCCTGTTGCTGTATCTCCTGCCACTGTCTTCCATTCGGGCGTTCCACCAAAAAAGCTGTTCCATTTCTCGTGCTGTCTGCATAATGAAAACTATGTGCTTTTATTTGTGTTCCTTTTTCTGCTAAAATGGTATCCTGCTGTGCTGTCAACGTGAGATACCCAAACCGGCAGAGCTGCTTTTGCATTACAGCTGTTCCAGGAAGCAGACCTGCCATCGGATAAAATGTTCCATTGATATCAGAAAGTGCTTGCAGCAAATATAAAAATCCGCCGCACTCTGCAAAGATTGGCATATTTTGATTGGCAGCAGTTTTTAGACTTTGTATAAAGGAGCGGTTGCTGCTGAGCTGTGACAAATACAATTCCGGATAGCCGCCACCCAAATAAAAACCATCTAAATCTTTTGGCAAAGAGTGATCTGTAAGCGGTGAAACGGAAACCAGTTCCGCTCCACACTGTCGCAACAGATCCAAGTTTTCTGCATAGTAAAAACAGAATGCAGCATCCTCTGCAATGCCAAGTCGAAAAGATACAGAATCGGATAAAATTCTTTTTTTTAATGGCAAAGGCGGTGCAGATGCGGCTAATTCTAATAACGCATCCAATGCAATGTTTTTTTGTGCTGTATCGGAAAGCAACTTTATTTTTTCATCCAGTTGTTCCACTTCCGAAGCGGTTAACAAACCCAGATGACGGTTCGGCAGTTGCACAGACGGCAGTTCCGGCAAAAATCCATATACGGGCAATCCCGTTTCTCGTTCAATGATTTCTTTATAATAAGATGCCATACTGTTTTTGACACGATTCAGCAAAAAGCCTTTTATGAAATGATTCTGTTCCAGCTGCAAAAAGCCTTTACAGACCGCAGCAACAGAACGTCCCATCTTCTGTGGATTCACAACCAACACCACCGGCGTTTGCAGCCATTGAGAAACCGTATAGGCACTGGCTTCTGATGTTTGTCCAATGCCATCATAAAAGCCCATCGCACCTTCTATGAAAGCAAGATTTGCGTGCTGTGCAGTTTGTGCAACCAGCTGTTGTAGGGCATCCTGCTGTAAGAAAAAAGGATCAGTATGGTAGACTGCACGTCCTGTTACCTTTTCATGAAACATGGGATCTATATAATCTGGTCCGCTTTTATAACTTTGCACACAAATCTGTCGCTGTTGAAATGCTGCTAACAAAGCCAGCATCATAGTGGTTTTTCCACTGTCGCTGCCCGTTGCACTAAGCATCAGCCTTGGTGTGGTACAATATGCTTTTTTCATGCTGGCTTTCCTCCTTTTTCAGAACAATTCTGAATTTATTGAAACCCCTCATCCATTTCCAGAATCCAACGTTGTGTACTTTCTCCAATATCATTTCGGATGACAACATTGCCATATGCATAAAATCCTGTTCCGAGGCTTGATCCCACCTCATCGTTCCATACTGATAGACAAGTACTGCGATTGGCACTGCATGACAGCATCATAGTGCCATCTGCCTGTGGAACCAATACAAAGGTTTGTGCTGGTGCATCCACAGGACGATAGATTTCTACATTACAGCCACTGACAACACCACCGCCCAGTTTTACAATATCCAGCACACGATTCGTTCCATCTATATTGGTTTCATCGGAAGAACACATTGCATATAAACGATAGGCATTGCGATCCGTATCATAAGAAATCCGGAATAGCTGCGACAAGGATACTTTTTCTGTATCCTGTATCACATTTGTTTTATCTGCATCCATGCCATCTGCAACAGTTAAGTACAAACCACTTCCAGCATTCCGCAAACGATAAACGCCACCATTTACTATGCCTTCTGTCTCTGTTTTGGAGTCTGTTGTACTATGTAAAACGACAGCATTCTTGCCCATCTGTTCATAACGTTGTGCAACCAGTGCCATATCATAAGTTACATTGCCTCGCAGAGGGTCAGCAACCTCTACTGTACCTGCTGATTTGTCATAGCCAGTCAGAACCAGACAATGTTCGTTGCTTTTCCATGTAACAGTATCTCCATCTGGTGTTGTCCAGCTACCACCGGTTCCTGGTGCACACATCCCCATTGTTGCCCAAAAGACAACTGGTCTGCCGTTTGCCACATAGGACAGCAAATCCGAAAAGTTTGTACCACTGATGTTCTCTGCATAGGATGCATTCTTCTGTGCGGTAAAGTAAGCATTGGCAGTGGCAACAATGGCAGGTGCATAGCAGCCATAACCATAGGATGTGGTTGGATCGCCGGGAAATACATATTGAAAATCTGCACCATAATAGATATTATTTAATGTATAGAACAGCATTTTTGGCAAATATGTCTTTGCAATATCTGTTTTTTCTGCTGAAAATCCATCATAATTCAGGGCAATGGTCAATGCAGTTGCCTCGCAGCCTGTCGGCAAAGAGGGCGAATCATTCTGCAAAATACAAGCCACTGGTAGTTTCACTGCATTTGGCAGAGTGGTGGTGATCGTGGTTGTAGTCACTGTAGTAGTTGTTGATGTAGTGGTAGAAGTCGTCGACGTTGTGATAGAAGTTGTCGGTGTTGTAGTAGTAGTTATTGTCGTTGTTGGTACAGTCGTTGTTATCGCTGTCGATATTTCTGTTGTTGTTTCTATACTTGTTTCGCTTGTTTCTGTACTGGTTTCTGATGGTAATGTTGGATCTGTAACAGTCGTTGTCACTGGATGGCTTTTTTCATCCACATATTCAGAAAAGGTTCCTACTGGCAAACCAGCAGAACGTTTCGCATAATACTCCAAAATTAAAACAGCATCTTCTACACTGATCTTTGTATCATGGTCACAATCTGCACAAAAGAATTGCTGCGGAGAAAGATCCACTTCTAATC
>DYCW01000129.1 GCA_019417865.1 Ruminococcus sp.
AGCTATCTATATACCAATAACAGTATTGCAGATATAGAAATTATAATTCAAGAATTTAAGTAAATCTTCTTATAAGTCATAATCGAATACTTCTTAAAAGAGTAGCTTTTTCTATTAAGAAAACGGCTGCTCTTTTTTGTACCAACAGGCAGAAAGAAGTCACCACTCATGACAAAACTGAGAGAAAAACGTGCTGAGTTGACCGCCGAAACAAGAACGGAAAGAAAAAATCCAGTAGTATAAGAACAGGGAGAAGATGTTACTTTTACAGTATGAACAAAGTCTGTTTCCCGCAACCACTCTGATATGTGTTTTATATCCAAATTGCCAAAAGAGCATAATAACACAGCTTTATCAACTATGTTATTATGCTCTTTTTTTGGCAAAGGTGAAAGTTAAGAAGTTGTGGATTTGGTACGAATATCGTGTTTTGTTTTTTGTAGCACCAGAATAACCGCAAACAAGGCGACTGCAAACAGCAACTCAACTCCTAAATACTGGAAGAATTTAATTGTTGTAAATGCTTCTCCGGAATCACCTGAAAGCATATTATTTGCCTTTATGTACCAATACGCCGGTAAGAATTGTCCAGCCTGCAATACCCCTTCTCCCAATAATGATTGTGGAACAAAGACACCGCATAAAAAGCTCATGCCCAGTCCGACAATATTGGCGATGACATTGACACCTGTATTGCTTGGGGCAAAGGTAGAAATCAAAATAGCAATGCCAGCTGCGACGAATAGAAACACAAAGCTATTCAAGACAGCATACCATGCTTTTCCACTGAATATCTCACCATAAAGGAAGATCCCTGCTACCATGAAAATTAGCCAGACAAACAGAACAAACAGACCACTGCCCAGCAGCATTTGCAAAGTCTGTGAACTGGAAGAAAGACAGGAACAATTGGTACGGTTGCGGATGTCTGCCTTTTGCATGGTGATTAAAGTCGGAGATAAGGCTGCTATCATAACGGATAAGAGAACGTACGGAAGGTACTGGAAGTAATAGCTGAAGTTTTTACTGTATTCGTTGTTTTCTGCTTCTGTTTTGGCAAATGGGTTGCTGTTGACTTCAATTTCTTCGGAAAGGGCTTCTTCTGCTGCTGCGATTGCCTCTGTACAGGACATGCCGCTTGCCTGATAGGCAGCTACAGTGCTAACATATTCAGAAAGCGTACTATCCAGCAGGGTATTCGCATAGCGGTCGTCGATATAGTAGTGGGTAAAGAGCGTATCGGTTTCTCCACTTGCCAGCTTTTCTGCATAGCCTGCCGGAATCGTCATGACATAGTCTGCACGTGCATAGTAAAGAGCATCCAGAATTTCTTCTTCCTCTTCTGCCGGAAGTGAAATTAAATCATGCCGTTTGCCCAGAAATGCAGCAAGGGCTTTGCTTTCCGGTGTCTGGTCTTCATCCAGCACACAAACGGAAAATCGTTCTTCTGCAAATGTAAAACTGGAGTTATTTGTATTTGCAACAACGACAGAGATAATCAAAAATACAATCACCCAGATCATCGCAACAGGAAGTTTTTTCAGCATTACCTTAAGAAAGGCATTAAAGACTTGCATATTTCCGCCTCCTTGTCAATAAAAATCCAATGGTTGTGAAGATAACAGTCATTACCAGAATGGTTGCTATCTTATAAATATACTGCTGATAATCGCTATATAGATTCAGGCAATAAAACAGGTCACTGATCAACGATGCCGGATTGATGGAGTGGAAGAATGGAACATGTTCTGCCAGATATGGACGAATACTGTCTGCCATCAAGCCGCTGCAAAAACAACTGAGCATGGAAATTGTCATAGCAATGCCCGTTTTTGCACCTTCCTGTAATCTACCGAAAGAACCAATCATAAAGCCCATCGAAACGCCCATAATGCCGCTTACAATGGCGGACAGATAGATCAATGGCAGACTGCCAACAAAGTCCACTTTCAGGACGACAACCAGATAGGTGACGGCAATCACCATGCAAATGGTCTGTAAAATATAACTGCCAAACAGTCCGGCAAGCAGACTAATACTCTTCGGGGTGGGGGAACAGCATTTTCTTGCACCGAGTGGGGAAAGATTACCTTGCCGAGCAACGGCAATATGTAAGCCTGTCATAGAACCGAACATGGCTACCATCGCCAGCAGATTATAAAAATAATTTGTGGTGGGATCCGTGTTGTCGGTTACCATGGAAATTTTTTGATTGCCAACAACGGTATTGTTGAGTGCTGCAATAACTGCTTCCGTTTTTTCCGGTGCAGTTTGTATCGTTTGCTGGATAATGGTTTCCTGTAAGTGATACTGTTCGGCAAAGGATTTAATCATGGTCTGTTCTACACCGTTGCCAGCAACACTCAGAGAGAGCGTATCTCCGGCATATAGAATGCCGTACACTTCCTGATTCTCCAGCAGTGACAATGCTGTTTCCTCATCTGTATATTTGACTGCAAATAGCGGTTCTCCATTGGATTCTAAGCTATCTAAAACTGTGTGCAGCATGGGTTGTTCGGTGGTTTCCACAACCGCAACCGGAACGGTGGAAAACAGGGTGGTTCTTTCGTAAAGACTACTGAAGGCGACCTTAAAAAAAGTTCCAAGGATAATGGGAAACAGAATCAACCAGAATAGAATATCTTTTACTCGAATCCCATTCAACACCTCATATTTCAGGTTGTGCCAGAACATATCTTTACACCTCCTTGTCTCGCAGTGCCTTTCCGGTAATCTCCAGAAAGACATCATTCAGAGTTGGCAGTGTGGTATAGACCTTGCCGAAAGCAATTTGATTTTCCTGTAGGACATGTAGAACATGAATCAAATTATGTATACCACCC